>JAGQPC010000217.1 GCA_020426925.1 Planctomycetales bacterium
CGCCGTCCAGATTCGCGTCGCCAAGGTAAGTGCCACGAACCTGTTCAATCCAAACGTTCAAGTCTGCTACGTCGACTTCGCCGCTGTTGTCCAAGTCAAATTCCGACGACAAATCTCCTTGCTGAATTGCCGTAGAAAGCAAATCCACGTCGGCAACATCCAGCTGACCGCTTCCGTCAAAATCGCCACGCAACACAGTGCTTTTACCACGTTCACCCGATCCGATCAGGCCCAACTGCGCCAGCACATAGTCGCTGCTCGGAAACCGATTGATGCCGTGGATCGCAAGCACGTTGTTGTCGCCTTCGTTCAACAGACCAGGAAAATCATCGAGTACGATTGAAAACGTAACACCACCAAATCCACTCCCGTTTGTAGATTCAGCAGCGGCGCCGACGTCGTTACCCAACGTGTCAAACGGAATACCCGTCGTTGGATCGTCGTCTGGATCGATAACCGTTGCCAAGACTTCGACACCATTAATGTATGCGACGAAACCGTCGTCGTAGTCTGCTTCGAAATACAACGTATCGTACGAACTTGGGTCCTCGTCGATAGTGAACGAACGCCTTACGTAGAGCGAAGTGTATTCTGTTTCCATTTCTGGCAAAGGTGTCCCGAACAAGAGATCGGCTTGTGAGTTCGGATCGGTTTCGTATCCGAAGCCTTCGGTTCCGACGGGCCAAGTACTGTCATCGAAATCTGGTTTCGTCCAGTCGAGCGTGCCGTTAGATGGTTCTTCGATGCCGGTGAAATAAGCCCAGTCTTGAAACCGGTCGATGAATGTGTCTTGCAAGTAGCCTTCAATCAGTCGCATGCTGAAGCCCATGTCGGACGAATCAACAGCAGCTTGATGAACTCCTACGGCTAACGTATGCTCGCCTGCGGGAATCGACTCACCCACCAAGACGCGACCCACGACATAGCCGTCTTCATAACCGACACCTAACGACAGTTCAACGTAGTCGGCCGGAGTCCCCGGATCGGCGATTTCACAACAGTTCCAAGAAACTAATTCTTCTCCGTCGAGATAGACCTTGGCTCCGTCTTCAGCGAGTAATTCAATGCCGATTTCATTGCTGTCCGCCGAGTTCGTAAACGTCGTGCGAAAATAGGTTGCGTAGCGTTCACCTTCCGGCTGCGGAAGGAATGTTCCAACTTCGCGAATAAAGTTTGGATCACCGGGCGTAAACGCGTTGATATGAAATACGTTCGGGTTACCATTCTCATCGGCTTCCCCATACGCGAATGGAGCCGGCGCAGGTTCGGACCAGGCGAGAGGCGACGTGGTATCGTAATCAGGCAAGAACCACGTTGTTACGAAGTCTGGATCCGTATTGGAAGGATCACCTGCGAGCCCCGTTACCGGATGCAAGTAGGACCATTCGTGGCCAAACGGCACAAGGTCGGCTGCTCTTAGGGACACTCCGCAAGCACACACGCATAAAACCGCGACGTAACTTCGCATACCGACGCTCCTTTTGTTCGGACGCAACTCTCTTCTGAACCACTTGCCGAACATTAGAAGGCTCGCCTGCGATTGCTCGACACAAAAAAATACGCACAAAGCCATGTATATTCCGACAGTGTACAGGTTAAGTATCCAACTTTTAACGGTCAAGGAAATGTTCCATAGTTGCGTCATAAGTGACGCATGTCAGGCGGATTTAACGAGCGGCGTCGGCAGGCCTTGGCTGGCAGGACGTTAACGGTATTTGCCGAATTCGTCGAAACGTCGCACCGCCGAAATCAGCCGGGCTCGCGTCTTTTCATCGACGCGCATCACTTGAAATGACGATCCGCGGCTTCGCATTGCCGGAACAACCCGCACGAAGTGCCCAGTCATTCTGCAACACTGCAAAAGCAACAATTAGCAGATCTAACGTTGCAGACTCACCGAACCCCAAGTCGATTGACAGGGTGCTGTCGTGTGTTTGCTATCAGTGGAGATTTGGAATGCGTCGCGCACCATTTCATTTGATTGGCACAATTGGTTTCATCATTCTTGCTGCTTCGCAAGTCGATGGTCGCGATCTGTATGTGAACAATCTCAGCGGTAACGACAGGAACAACGGACAGCTAGCCGAACAGTCTGCTCCAGGCGAAGGGCCCACGAGGACAATCCAGCGAGTGATTTCACTCGCGTCGTTCGGTGATCGTATCGTGATCGCGAACACGGGCGAGCCGTACCGAGAGTGCATCTCTCTGCAAACGTCGCGAAACAGCGGCTCCGTTAGTTTTCCGTTTGTCATCGAAGGCAACGGCGCGATACTCGACGGAAGTGGAGTGATACCGGTTGAAGACTGGCAGCCGTTTGAGGCCGACATTCTTGCCTACCGCCCGTCAAAACTAAAAAGCTACCAGCAAGTTTTTTTGGACGGGCGGCCGGCTGAGCGCATCGCTATCAGCGATCGTTCGTCGTTGAACAAGCTGAAACCGAAGCAATATTGCCGTGTTGGTCAAGAGCTTTACTTTCGCGTTGAAGCTGGCAAGACTCCGGGCGACTACGACCTTCAGCAATCAGTCCATCGCGCCGGCATCACCTTGTATGGTGTCCAGAATGTGCACATTCGAAATCTGATTGTTCAGGGTTTTCAAATCGATGGAATTAGCGCGTCCGACAACGCTTTTGACTGCAAGCTAGTCGGAGTAACCGCACGTGGAAACGGAAGAAGTGGCGTGAACGTTGGCGGAGCTTCGAAATTAATGATCGACTCGTGCGTTATCGGCGACAACAGTACTGCTCAACTTCGCACTGAGGGCTGGTCAACGACCGTCGTTGTTTCGACCGAGCTGCTGGAGAGCACAGCGCCAGCCTTTGAAATGAACGGGGGGAAACTGAAGATCGACGGCGAAGCAAAGTTTCGCCCGCCGCAGATTTCCATGTCGAAATCCCCGTTGCACCGCCCTTAAAGTGCCGCAGGAATCGGTCGATTGATTTCGTCGATGCGAGTTCGTTTCCGCGGGCCCCGTGTCGTTCGCGAGCTGGAGGCTTGCGCCACTGACTGGCATTCCATTTGCAATGTTTGGAAGTGACTAGGGGGCGATTAATTCTGTTTCTTTCGGCAAAGCGCAGAGGAGCTCTTATCATGCAGGACCGCAAGCCGCTCGTCGCATTTATTCTCAGCTTTGTCCTTCCAGGGGCGGGACTGTTGTACCTGCGGCGCTGGCGCAGCGGGGTCGTGAATTTCTTGCTGGTTCACGCTGTGCTGTTCTTGTTGGCGTTTGGTGTCAACGAGCCATATATCAACGAGCATCTACACTATGTATTCCTGATCTTAGCTGCAGGCTCTGGCGGTTACGCGCACGCTCTGGCTCGAATTCTTACGCGACCAAATGAAGTCCCTCGCGCATGACCCGAAATGTGCGATTCGGTTTCCTCGCTCATGAAGTGCGTGCTTTTGCACACGGTAAAACGTCTTGGGCGTGCCTAATGGCACACTGAGTGATCCGGACTGACTCGAATGCTCGACGTCTGTTGGTTAGTGGCCAGAAGGTCCAAACCCCTTTGCATTTCCTGGAGGTGGCTTTCAACGCGGACAAACCTGTTTTGTGTCCTCTCCCCGTACGTCGCAAGTCGGGCCTCCCCTTCGCTAACATCCAGGAGGGTTGGGCGTACGAAATGATTGGCATCTCATTTGCCTAGTATCATTTTGTTCAGGGTTCAATTTTGGAGCAGGCCATGCAAACACAAAGCACCTCACGGCTCGTTCACGACGTCATGCAGTCAAACGTCGTTACATTGAAACCAGATGCACTGTTGGCTGATGTAGCATCGACGTTTATGCGTCACGGCATATCGGGGGCACCGATCGTCGACGACCAAGGGAAATGTGTCGGCGTCATTTCGATTACTGACATTGCTAACGCCGTCAGCGATGAACCTCGCATTGCCGCAGAACTCGCAGACGAGTTCTTTGGCCAAGCGAATTTGGTGTTGCCGGCTTATGTTTACGAGGCAAGGCTGGCGAAAATCCAGGACCGTCTCACACCTATAGCGGAACAACCGATCAGCAGCATTATGGCAAGCACGGTCGTGACAGTGCATGAAGAGGACAAACTGTCAGTCGCCATGAAACGCCTGGTTGAGTCAGACATCCATCGGCTAGTCGTGGTCGATGACTACGACCGGCTGAAAGGAATCATCAGCACGATTGACGTCATCAAGGCGTTGATCGACGACACTCCGTGACTATTTCGAGAAAGGACGGATCAATGGCAGCTTTAGTTAATATCGAAGGGATCGGCGAAGCTTTTGCCGATCGCCTTGCCGAGGCGAAAATTGGCACAACTCAAACGCTGCTGAAACGTGGTGCTACAAGGAAGGGACGTCGCGAGATTGCAAAGCTTGCCGGAGTTACGACCAAGCGGCTGTTGAGTTGGGTTCACAAGGCCGATTTGTTCCGCATTCGCGGAGTCGGCGAGGAGTACTCGGACCTGCTTGAAGTCTCCGGTGTCGACACAGTTGCAGAACTGGCTCAGCGAAAGGCTGATCATCTCCACGACAAGATGTTGGACGTGAATGCAAAACGCAATCTCGTCCGACGCGTACCGCCTTTGTCACTCGTAGAGGGATGGATCACGCAGGCCAAACAACTTCCGAGGGTCATTGAATACTAGGTTTGGCGGATACAGGCCTCGTCAGAAGCAGGCTTCGTCGAATTGTCCATGCAAACCACGGCAGCAGCCGGTTCGATTCTAAGGTTTACATTTTTCGCAAGGGACACAACTATGGCTACGGTACACACTGACACAGATCTTGTGCGATGGTTCGATCAGATCGACATGTCCAACGTCGCTGAGGTCGGCGGCAAGAACGCCTCACTGGGCGAAATGTATCGTGAGTTGGGCGTTCATGGCATTCGAATTCCAAACGGATTCGCGACGACTTCCCATGCGTATCGCGAATTCATGATTCATAATCAGTTGGACGAGCGAATCAGCGATACTCTCGGCGACCTCGACACGAACGACATCAACAATCTTCGCCACCGCGGGGCAGAGATTCGGGCGATGATTGTCGACGGGGAGATGCCGGACGGTTTGCGCCGGGCGATCATGGAGGCCTATCACAATCTGAGCGAATGTCGCGAGCCGGTGGAAGTCGCTGTCAGAAGCAGCGCGACTGCAGAAGACTTGCCCGACGCAAGCTTTGCAGGACAACAAGAAACTTACTTGAACGTGCGAAGCGCACCGATGCTTTTGAACGCGGTCCGCCACTGCTTCGCGTCGTTGTTCACAGACAGGGCAATCTCGTATCGCGTCGACAGAGGTTTCGACCATAGTTCCATCGCGTTGTCAGTGGGAGTCCAACGAATGGTTCGTTCGGACATAGGCACGTCGGGCGTGATGTTCTCGATCGACACTGAATCTGGCTTTCCCGACGCGGTGCTGATTAATGCGGCTTACGGTCTAGGAGAAAACGTCGTCCAAGGCGCGGTCAATCCGGACGAATTCTACGTTTATAAACCGACGTTACGGACGGGGCATAAGCCAATCGTACGCAAGCATTTGGGGTCCAAAGAATTCAAAATGGTGTACGACATTGGCGGAAGCAAAATGACCAAGAACGTTCCCGTCGCCCCTGCGGAACGAGCGAAATTCTGCATATCAGACGACGATGTTCTGACGTTAGCTCACTGGGCGTGTATCATCGAAGACCACTACAGCATGCGCGCTGGTGACACTTGCCCGATGGACATCGAATGGGCAAAGGACGGCGTGACAGGCGAACTGTTTATCGTTCAAGCTCGGCCCGAAACCGTTCAATCTCAGAAATCTTCGAATGTGATTGAGGCGTTTCACTTAACCGAGCGTGGTAGAGTCATAGTTACAGGCCGAGCCGTTGGTGATCGCATCGGTGTTGGAAAAACGCACGTGATTCGCGATGCTCATGATTTGCATGAGTTTGAGGACGGTCGAGTCTTGGTCACAGACAAAACGGATCCAGATTGGGAACCGATCATGAAAAAGGCGGCAGCCATCGTGACCAATCGAGGAGGTCGCACATGTCACGCCGCCATCGTCAGCCGAGAACTCGGCGTACCCGCGATCGTCGGTACTGGCGATGCAACCGACCGGATTCAGCAAGACCAAGTCGTAACGGTCTCTTGTTCCGAAGGCGAAAACGGAGTCGTTTACGAAGGTGAGCTGCCATTTGAGGTAGTGCGCACAGAACTCGAGGACATTCCGCGGCCGAAGACAAAAATCTACATGAATGTCGCCAATCCGGACGAGGCATTCGGACTTTCGTTCATCCCGAACGATGGTGTCGGCCTGGCGCGAATGGAATTCATCATAAACAACCACATCAGAATTCACCCGATGGCGTTGTTGCGATTTGATGATCTGAAAGACTCACAAGCCAAGCGAACGATTCAAACGTTGACGGAAGGATACGACGACAAGCCTCAGTTTTTTGTCGATTCGCTCGCTCAAGGCGTTGCGATGATTGCAGCGGCGTTCTATCCAAAACCGGTCGTAGTGCGGATGAGCGACTTCAAAACAAACGAATACGCGAATCTCATTGGTGGAACGGAATTCGAACCGCAGGAAGAAAACCCCATGATCGGCTTCCGCGGTGCGTCTCGTTACTACGACGACCACTATCGCGAAGCGTTTGAACTCGAATGCCGCGCGATGCGAATGGTTCGCAACGAAATGGGGCTGACGAATGTGAAACTGATGGTTCCGTTCTGTCGCACGGTTGAAGAGGGAAAACGAGTCGTCGAAATCATGGCGAATAACGGGCTGCATCGAGGCGACGATGGCCTTGAAATCCTGGTGATGTGCGAACTGCCGAGCAACGTGTTCCAAGCGTCTCAGTTCGCAACCGTGTTCGATGGGTTCTCGATCGGTTCAAATGATCTAACTCAGCTTGTCTTGGGAGTTGACCGTGACTCGGCAACCGTTGCCCACGTTTTTGATGAGCGAGATCCGGCTGTCATGACCGCTATTACTTCAGCGATCAACATGGCACACGACGCTGGAACGCCCATCGGAATTTGTGGTCAAGCTCCAAGCGACTACCCAGAATTCGCTGAGTTTCTGGTAAAGATGGGGATTGATAGCATATCGCTTAACCCCGATGCAGTCATTAGAACAACGATGGCAATTGCGAAGATTGAAGATGGAATCATGGAACGCGAGATCGACGAAGGAGAACGTGCGACATACGGTGCGTCTGCCGAATAGCCGCAGCCGAATGCCAGGAGACACTCAGTGCTGAACACGCGGACGAAAATGTTATTCAGCACTGGTGATTTGACCAGCAGTCTGCCGCTGGCAATCCAGATGTTCTTCCAGCTGTATTTCCTGACCGATGTGGCTCGGCTAAGTCCCGCATCGGCAGGTTGGATATTAGGCATATCGCGAGCTTGGGACGCGATCAACGATCCACTGGTTGGCTTTCTTTCCGATCGCATTCGATCGAAGCACGGCCGTCGCCGCGTGTTGTTACTCTACGGTTCGGTGCCACTGGGAGTGTTGTTTGCGCTCAACTGGCTCGTCCCGCCGTTCAGCGAAAACTTCCTGGTCGTTTACTACACAACGATCATCATCGCATTCGATACGGCGTTCACGGTTGTTCATGTTGGGTACAACTCGCTGACGCCAGGAATGACGCAGGACTACGACGAACGAAGTTCGCTCAACGGATACCGAATGGGTTTCTCACTCGGCGGCACGCTCGGAGCGATCATTTTTGCTTCGCTGCTTGATGAATTCCTCGATAGCGAGTCGGTCAGGTTTGCCCTGATCGGCGTCACGTTGGGAATCATCACCATTATCCCACCGTGGGTCGTCATGGCCGTCGCGAAGGAATCTGACACGTCCAACGCAAAATCGAATCTGTCTGTGCGCGAATCGTTGGTAAGCACGTTGCGGAATCGTGCGTTTCTGTTTTTGATGGCGATCTATTTGTTGAGTTGGACGGCGGCGAGCATCCTAGCGGCGATGCTGGTTTATTTGGCTCGCTACTATTTCCTTGTTCCTGAACAGGCAAATTATTTTGTGTTGGTCGCCGAGGGCTCCGCAATTGCGTTTTTGCCGGTGACTGTATGGATGTCGAAAAAGACCGACAAACAAACGGCGTACATTGCAGGGATTGCCTTTTGGTGCATTGTGCTGGGAACAATCGCTGCACTCGACCGACAGTCAATAGGATGGGCGTACTGCTTGTCGGCTTTGTGTGGCCCTGGCATCGCGACGGCGCTCGTGATTCCGTGGGCGATGGTGCCGGACATCATCGAAGATGACCAACTGCGCACGGGCGAACGCCGCGAAGGCACGTTCTATTCGCTGGTCGCGTTTTTTCAAAAACTCGGAACAGGTCTCGCACTTTGGTTCATCGGGCAAGCACTCGCAGCGACCGGTTATCTGACGCCGACTGAGGCAATGCCTGTTCCGACGCAACCTGAACCCGTGATCAACGCGATACGAATTATCATCGGGCCAATTACGATCGCACTCTTGTGTGTCTCGTTGCCGATTGCGTGGTTCTATCCGATCGATCGCGAAACGCATCACAGGCAGTTGGAGGCCTTAAACTCCGGGTCGCCTGATTGAATGAAAGTCGAGAACAGCTTCACTGCGACTTCTGTCGCAAAATCAGAACCGGACATTCGGCGTGGCGGATAACTCGTTCCGCTACCGAACCGATTAAAACGCGTGAGAGGCCTGATCGCCCGTGCGACGGCATTACAATCAGGTCAGCGGCGATCTCTTTTGCGTAGTCAGTGATCTCGTGGCCTGGACTGCCCAATCGCACTTCGAAATGAATGTTGGGCGAACGTGAAGCAAAAGTCTCGGTCATCTTGTCGAGCGATTGCTTCATCCGCACGTCGTCGTTTCCGAGATCCACAACCATCCCGGGTTCCAGCGCGAAATCGCGAATCGGCACCACGACATTAATCATAAACAGCTCTGTCGTGTCGTCCGCAATCTTCAGAGCTTCGCCGAACGCAGAAGTTGCTTGATCCGAAAAATCAAACGGAACGAGAATCCTTTTGCTTGCGAAATAGCTGCCCATTATCATGCTCCGAGTTCGGTTAGAGTATTTCCAATCTTCGATAGTAGCGTAACGGCGTGAGCTAAAACCTGCAGTCTCGCTCACTTGCATTCTCGTTGTGCCAAACAGCACTTTAGCACACGGAACGACAGTCGAAACGTGCCGACCCGCACGTTTCTTGCTAAAAGATTTGATGACCATACGCCTTTTCGGATTGGCCACGAATTTGCATCTACGTCGCACATGACTAGCGAAAGAAACAACGTCGTTTTCCGGCGTGATGCGCTCGCGTGGTGCTGCTACGATTGGGCAAATAGCGGTTACACGACGCTGATCATCACAGTGTTCGTGGTTTATTTCCAGCGAGTCGTTTTTGCGGCCGAGCATTGGGGTACGGCTGGCGCAGTCGTGTGGGCTTGGGCTGTGTCTGCATCGATGTTGATCGGTGCAATTCTATCGCCGATTCTGGGTGCGCTGACCGACTTGCGGGCGAGCAAACGACACTGGCTTGCGATTACGGCTTCAGTCGGTGGTTTGGCGTGTATCGTTTTAGCCGTTCTGCCACTGAACGCCGTTTGGTGGATCACGGCTAGTTTCATCGTGGCAAACCTTTCGCTTGAGCTGTCGCTGACGGTATACAACGGATTCCTGCCGGAGATCGCGCAAGACGACGAAATGAACCGAATCTCGGCGGCCGGAATGGGATGGGGCTATGTTGGAGGCGGCTTGGCGCTCCTGTTGGGTATGGCCACCATTCAGTTTGGCGATGCACTCGGCCTGCAAGAATTGAGTAGTCGACTGCGAGTCTGTATCGCGGCGACCGGAATCTGGTGGATTGTGTTTACGGTTCCTACGATTGTGGTACTCCGCGACAAACGACGACATGACAGGAAAAGCATCCCATTGCTAGAAACAGCGAGCACCGCGTTTGGCGACGCGATTGGCACTTTCCGTCAATTGCGGCAATTCAAAGTGCTGGCTTTGTTCCTGTTGGCGTTTTTGTTTTTCAACGATGGCGTTCAGACCGTCATTAGTCAATCGTCGACATTCGCTTTACAGGAAGTGTCATTTACGGAAAGCGAATTGCTCGGCGTCATTTTAATGGTGCAGTTCCTAGCCGCTCCTGGCGCGATAGCGGTCGGAAAACTGTCTGACGTCTTCGGCCAAAAAAACACACTTGTCTGTTGCCTCGTCGTTTGGATTGGGTTGTTGTTTTCGGCGTGGTTCATTCACACGAAAATCGCGTACTGGTGCATGGCCGCCGTGGTCGCTCTTGTCTTGGGCGGAACGCAATCTGTCAGCCGTGCGATCATGGGCGTATTGACTCCGGAAGAGCACGCCGCAAAATTCTTTGGATTCTTCAATATGTCCGGCAAAGCGACCAGTTTCATGGGTACGTTAGTGTTCGGTTTAATCGTCGCAATGACAGGCAGTTCGCGGCGGGCGATTGTGACGTTGATCGCGTTCTTTGCGATTGGTCTCGTCATCATTCTCTGCTTGCGACTGCCACGAGTGATCGCAAACTCTGGCGATTCTTCACAGGTAAAACGTTCCGGTCATTACGCGAACGCGGACTAAGAATGAGAGATTCATCATGCCAGCTTCAACGCAACAACGATCAGCTCAGACGCTGACTGAATCGACAACGTTCGACGTGCATACCGTGAGCGAAGCAACAGGCAGCCTTGCGGAACATCTTGCTTCCGTTGGGATTTCGCAATTCCCGAAAATCGATTTCCGAATACATCGCCACATGTTTTGCTCGACTATCGACGACGTACGGTCCGTCCGCAAGAAAATCACTGAGACGACAAACCCGATTGTGCTGTCTGCCATCGCTAGCAGCGAATTGAAACGTTCGTTGAAAACGTGGTGCGAGCGGCGTGAGATTCCATACCTCAGCTTGCTCGATGGCTTGGTCGACTTCATGTCAGATGCCGTAAAGCGGCGACCAGTACGCGACGCCTCCCTGGTCCACAAATGTAGCGAATCGTATTTCCGTCGGATCGATGCTTGGGAGTACACGCTGCAGCACGACGATAGCCGACGGCTCGATACCTTGGATCAAGCCGACATCATTCTGATTGGAGTTAGCCGAGTCGGGAAGTCTCCGCTGGCCGCGTACCTTGGTTCGCTTGGCTACAAGGTCGCGAATGTGGCCATCACTCCAGAGTTGCCGGTTCCTCGTCAGGTGAGACAATGCCGCAGAAAAGCAATTGGGCTCACTCTGCAGCCAAAGCAACTTGCCGCGATTCGAGAACGACGATTCGAACTAAATCAGTTCAAGGACGCGTTGGGCCGAGTATCCAACGTACAGCATGAATACTTGACGCCACGGGCTGCGATCAGAGACATCTCGTTTTCGGATGCGATCTTCAGACGATTGGCAATTCCAAAACTCGACGTGACCAATTTGACTGTCGAAGAATCTGCCGCTCATGCTTTGCAGCTACTCAATCTTGCGGGTTAGCCGCCTGACAATTGCTTGCGATGACGCTAACCTACGCGCCGAGATCCGCAGCGTGGTCGATGTCGGTCGGCACCGGTGCTTCGGCAGGAAGCGGTGCTGCATCCGCTGGCGTTGGTTCGCCAGGCACGACCGGAGCAGGATTCTGTTCGCCACGTGGCAGAACGTGTTGCTGGAATCGCCCACGACTGATCGGACATGGGACGATATAGCAATCCATTTCGCTTTGCTGGAATCGGCGAGCTTCTTTTCGTGCCGCACTGAACGAACTTTGCGTCCAGCCACCTTCGGCAAGTTCAACACCCATGAAGTCCAAAAATGTACCTCGCGTCAGGTGGATATCTGCAATCGCTAGGTTGTACGCAACCAATGATTGAACCAACGCACTACGAGTGTTGGCGACTCCGGACTGAGCTTGTACAAGAAACTGTAAGATCTCAGTTCCGGCTTCGTAGCGTTCTTGTCGCAGTCGAACTTGCTCTTGAGCTGCGATTAGACCGTTGGCGAGCGTTTGCGTTATTTCGTAGGCGCGACTAAGCTCACCGAACGAGTCGCTCAGATCTTTCACCAGATACTTATGCTGCTCTCGTAGCAATGCTCGGTTACGTGCAAGTTGAAGTTCGGCTTGCTTCACAGCAACGTGCCCAATTCGATTACCGATCGGCGTGCTCATCTGCAAACCGAGCTGCCATCCCTGAAGATCGCCGCCCATCAGGTTTTTGTAAGCACTTTGGCTTCCAAGTAAGTTGCTATTGAAGCCTCGCCAGTTGTACTGACCAATCAGGTCAAGCTGAGGCAAGAGCTGATTCCTGGAAGCGAGCAGTTGATACTCGCTCGCTTTTACGTTCCACTGCTGACGTCGAATCTCAACGCGTCGCGTCACACCTTGTGCCAGCGATTCGTACCAATCGAATACAGTTTCCGCTCGAGTCGGCTCATCCGATGGACGAAGCAAAAGCCCGTCGTTCATTTGAATGCCCATCAGTAAGCGCAGGTTTCGTTCGGCAGTCAGAATGCCCGATCCACCGTCTTGCCCACTGAGTGCGTTTTGAACTTGGCGTTCGAAGTCATAGTACTGCTGTTCGGCAACGGCTTGGTCAACCGCGTCAGCAGCTCCCGATTCGAACTTGATTTTCGCAGTTCGCCACGATTCTTGTGCCGCTGCGAGACCTGCTTTCCGAGCGTCAAGATCTTGGTAAGCGAAATACAACTGCCAATAGGTGTTGTAAATGTCTCGAACAAAATCGCGGACGCTCGCTTCAAAGTCAGCCAACGCGATATCCGTGTTGATCCGAGCGATCAGGATACCGCGATAAGCACCTGGCCCTGCATTCGGTCCGGCAATGCGATTGAACGTGATGCCACCACCTTTTAACAGCGGGTGACGGACTTCAGCTTGGTACACGACGTCGTAAACACTGTTGTCAAGGTTTCCTTGAATATCGCGGTTTACGCGGCTGTAGTCGACACTGTTGGTCAATGCGAATTGTGTACCCGTTGCGGCGGTTTTCGAAACGCCCGTTTGGAACGCTGCAGAATTCGTGCCTACGGAAGTTGCACCTCCACCGAAAAATCGGTTGTTGAACGCCCGTTCAGACCGATTGAAAATGATTCCCGTTGCCCACTGAGCGTCGAACGCGCTGAGTGCCGCTTCTTCGCCCACGCCAGGATTCATCTGAGTGATCGCTGGATCGTAAATGGTGGCGGCTCCTTGCGGAGCGAGCAGCACGCGAGCACCGAGATCTCGCATCACAGTGCTGTTTGCGAGAGCTGTCTGAACAGCTTCATCCAACGAAATATCGCGATACTTGAAATCTTCGATTTTCGCTTTTGATAGCGTGTGAGGATCCAGTTCCGTTTCGGTCGCCGAGCACTGGTCAACACAAGTATCGGTGTACTCGATTTGATTGCCAATCGGCGAGAAATCGGTCGGCCGGTTGAACTTGATATCTTTGCATGATGATCGGCAGCCCGTTCCTACGGTTGTTGCAACCAGGAGGATTGCGATTGCTTGTCGAGTCGCTCGTAGCTTGCGATTGGAGAGCTTCATGGTCCGTTTGCTCAGGTTCGTTGTGATGCATGCAGACGTGTTCGAACACGACTTATCGGTGTAAGTGATCGGAACCGATCAAGCGGATGCATCAGAACAAGACAAAGAGCTACTACTACCACTACAGCCAGAAAAGTTGACCTATATTGATCAAACGGTCCGATTCGATGGCCAACTGTAACGATCACACAGTTTGATTGGGCCCATGCGGCAAATTAGCCTAACGCGGAAGCAGCCTAGAAAGATCAGAAACTGTTGGAACCCCAGAAAATGTTCCGAGAACGTTCCCGGCTGTGTCCGTCACGACGGTCGTGGGGATGTCTTCCGTGAGCAGCGTTTTTCGAGTGAGTTTTCGAAATTGCTCAAGTTCAGACGAGACGGGCAAAAGCAGTTCGTACGGCGGCTGTTTCGCGGCGATGTATTCGTTCAGCTTTGCACGGCTTTCGATGGGGTCCGCTGCTAGCCCGAACATCGCCAGCTGGTCCGCCGTGAACTTCTTGCGAATGGTTTTCAGCTGAGGAATTTGCTCACTACAAGCCAAGCACCAAGTCGCCACGCTTGTGTACATGCGCAACGCTTTTTCACTGGCCGACGAATTGGTGCGTGCGACTTCGGCAGGCAAGAACTTCGTCAGCTGATCGGCCGACGCGATTTCGTACGTCTGTCGAATCGATGGCACATAGTCAGACATATCGAATCCGGAACCATCGATTGAATCGCCAGGGACTTCAAATGCAGTAATCAGATGATCGCACTCGACATCGTCAGTGGATGTCATTGCCCCCGAAGGCCAGATGACTTCTAAACGGTCGATGCGTTGTGCGCTGCCCAGCCCTACTACCAGCGTTGAACTGTTTTGTGCGGCAAACCCTTCACCTGCTTGGCGAGTTCTGCTCACTGTCGTCTCTCCCGATGTGATCTTGATCGTCGCGCCGACTCCGTCACGATTGGACATCGTGGATGGACTTGCCGTTCGATTGCCACCGACGAGCTGGATCGCGGTGAAGGCGTGTTCAGCGGCGATCTCGTTTCGATAGATGTTAAGCAGCGGCATGTTCGCGTTGACGAGCGCAATGTCTGACATCCCGTCATGGTCAAAATCCCAAATGACAAAGGCGCGGCCGTCCGCGGCGTTATTCAATCCGGACAGTGCAGACACGTCTTGAAAATCACTTCCCGATTTATTCAGAAACAGATGGTTTCGCTCGTGCCCGCTGAACGAATGGTATCGCCTACCATTTTTCGTCTGTTCGTGTCCGGCTGAATATCGTTGGTCAATGTCTGGAGTTCGCTTCCCAGAGAACGGGTCTGTCTGCCAGTCTCGCGACGCTCTGAATTCGTCTTTCGATAGCTGAGTGTCACTGCGCACGACCGCGCGCCAAAAGTTACTTCACAAATCGATATCGGTTTCGAAATCTCCGGGAGCCGTGTAGTATCCGTTGGGGACGTAAATGTCGAGAAACGAATCATTGTCGACGTCAACAAACTGACCGCCCCAAGCCCAGCCCGCACGTTGAACTTGCAGGCTTGGCGGCGACAGTCCGGATACCAGGCTC
>JAGQPC010000218.1 GCA_020426925.1 Planctomycetales bacterium
GCCTCGATTCCAGGAACATTCATATGGGGAGGTACGTTGTGTTCGCTCGTTTCATACTCGGGGGGATTTTGATTCTAAGCGTCAGCCTGGTCAAGAATGCGAGAGCGGAATTTCCGCCTGTCTTTTTGGAACCCATTACTCAGGGCGAACTGGTTTCGCCAGTAGCGATTACCAATGCTGGCGACGGTTCGAATCGATTGTTCGTCGTTGAACAGCGCGGATTGATCCGAGTCATGGAAAACGGTGCCTTGAACCCGACGCCGTTTTTGGACATCTCTGGGAATTTGGTCCCCGAACGCGATGGGTTTGATGAACGAGGATTGCTTGGGCTAGCTTTTCATCCGAACTTTGGCAACGCAACGGTTCCGGGAAACGACAAGTTTTACGTTTACTACAGCGCGCCTCAACCAAACGGCGATCCGGACGATCCAGTGAATCCGGTCAATCACCAAAGCGTGGTTGCGGAATACTCGGTCAGCGGCCCGGGGCTGAATGTTGCCAATCCGAATTCGCAACGCATCTTGATGACATTTAACGAGCCTCAGTTTAACCACGATGGTGGAGAAATAGCGTTTGGTCCTGACAACATGCTCTATATACTGACCGGGGACGGCGGAGGAGGGGGAGACAACGAACCAGGCCACACGGGCGGAGGTCCAAACGATCCTTCCGGTGGCCTGGGGAACTCCCAAGACCGATCAACTCTGCTTGGAAAAGTCTTGCGCATCGACCCGATGGGCACGAACGGACCCGGTGGTCAATACGGCATTCCAGCCGACAACCCGTTCGTTGGCGAAGCTGGTGTTCGAGAAGAAATCTATGCGTACGGCCTGCGCAATCCGTGGCGAGCTTCCTTTGACAATGGCCCCGGCGGAACGAACAGAATGTTCATTGCTGATGTAGGCCAAGGCGACGTTGAAGAAATCAATATTCTCGAAGCTGGAGCCAACTACGGTTGGCGAATCAAAGAGGGAAGCTTCGACTTTGATGCTTCGGTCTCTCCAGATCCCGCTGTCGAACTGACTGGACCCATTGCCGAGTATGCTCATCCAAACAGTGAAAATGGATTGCCGAAGATCGGTGTCTCTGTCACCGGTGGCGTTGTCTACCGAGGCGAAACGTCGCCTGAGCTTCAAGGAAAATACATATTCGGTGACTGGAGTGCTTCATTCAGGCCTGCGGCTGGAACGCTGTTGGGACTCGAAGAAGTCTCGCCGGGCAACTTTGATCTTTCCGTGTTGGATGTTGTCGGTGGCAATCCAATCGACGAGTACATACTGGCGTTTGGCCGAGATGAAAACGGCGAAGTCTACATGGCGACGAAAGCGACGCTCGCACCGAGCGAACTTGGCGCTGATGGCCTTCCCACAGGTGCGATTTACCGGATCAACGCCGTTCCCGAGCCATCTAACGCGTTTCCAATGGCATTGGCCGTTTTCGCTTTTGTGGCACTGACGAGGCGTACGGTGCGGCGTACTTGATCGGTAAGAGTTCAACTGCAGCGAGCGTTCATCAACTTACGAAAGATCCTATGAAATTCTGTCTGAATTCGATTGTTTTCTACTGCTCAAGCTTGCTGCTGTTTGGCGCCGTCCAAGGTGCGGAGATCTTGCCGCCACACGGTTTCGACGGTGGCGATGACAGCGGCTGGACGGCAGCGATCCCAACAGCTCAGCCCGTCATTCAGGATTCGGGCGGCCCCAACGGAGACGGAGATTCGTTTCTGTTGCTCACGGCTCGCGGCGGTAACGGACCATCGTCACGATTGTCTGTATTCAACGATTCTCCTGCGTGGACTGGAGACTACGAAGCGGCAGGTATCAGTGGGATCTCTGTCGATTTGATGAATCCGGCAACGTCCACTGCCGTGCTACTTCGCGCTGTTCTCTTCGGCCCTGGTAGCACTGGCAATCGGTGGACATCGACTGAACCGATTTCCGTCGCCAACGATGGCTCGTGGAACAACTACTTTTTTCCAATCGACGAAGCATCGT
The DNA here is from genome assembly GCA_020426925.1 of Planctomycetales bacterium. GTDB lineage: Bacteria > Planctomycetota > Planctomycetia > Pirellulales > Pirellulaceae > JAGQPC01. The sequence continues at coordinate 1,995 of JAGQPC010000218.1, forward strand.
TCACTCGAGTCCAAGGAAGGTCGACGTTTGATGAAGTCATCAGCGGCAACATTCGCGTGATGCTGCGTCACGATTCTGGAACTCCCTCGGGAACTGGAACGGCTATCCGCGCTCAGCTTGGTATCGACAATATTGGCTTCATCGGTCTGTTGGTTGGGGACTACAACGGTAACGGTTTGCTGGACGCTGGTGATTTGGACCTGCAAGCCGAAGCCATTTCGAACGGAGATACCGCATTTGATTTGGACAACAACGGAGTCACCGACATCAACGATCGATTGATGTGGATTCATGATCTCCAGAACTCATGGGTCGGTGACTCAAACTTTGATGGAGAATTCAACAGCACCGATTTCGTTCGCGTGTTTCAGGAAGGAAAATACGAAACCGGTCAGCCAGCCACGTACGTAGAAGGCGACTGGAACGGTAACGGCCTGTTCGACAGCGGTGACTTTGTTCAGGCGTTCCAAGACGGAGGCTATGAACAAGGAGTTCGGCCTCAAGCGGTGGCAGTGCCTGAGCCAAGCTTCTGCGGCGCATCCTTGTTTCTGGTATTTGCGTGTTTCAGACCGCGAAAGAGTTAACGCTGAATATTGAAACGAAATCTACTGAGAAAATGTGAAGGCGCCGTGTCCTTCGCTCGTTACACACTACTGGGAATTATTCTGCTTCGATTTGGAGAACAAACATGCAAATCCGCTTGCTATATTTGACGGTTGTTTTGGGCTATCTAACGAGTTCGGCATCCGCGATCGATTTCAATGTCGCACTTGATTCAAGTCAATCCGTGCCAGCGCCGTCGCTCGGCGGATCAACACCATCGGGATCGGCAACTGTTGCCGTGAACACGATTACTGGCGACATTTCAATCGCCGGTGACTACACCGGAATGACGAGCAACGTCGCGGCGTCACACTTGCATGGATTGGCCGGAGCCGGCGAAACGGCGGGCGTGATCTTCGGTTTTAACGTGACGGGTGGAGATTCGGGCACCTTTACCGGCAGCAGCACGTTGGATCCAGGCAACCTGGCAGGTCTATTGTCCGGACAGACCTACATCAACGTTCACACGGCAAACAACGGATCGGGCGAAATCCGCGCACAGGTCGTCGACAGCGACGTTCTTGTGTTCAACTTGAACGCCGGACCTAATCAGGAATTGCCCGCGCCGACGCTCAACGGTGCGACGCCTTCAGGGCAGGCGACCGTGGTTGTTGACACAAGCACCGGCGCGATCGAAGTGTCGGGAACGTACAGCGGAATGACCAGCAACGTTGCGGCAGCGCACCTTCATGGACTTGCCGGTCCAGATAGTACAGCCAGCGTCATTTTCGGTTTTGATGTTACTGGCGGCACCGATGGCAGCTTCAGTGGTTCATCGATTTTGTCGTCGGACCATCTGAACGGTCTTTTGTCCGGTCAAACGTATATCAACATTCACACGGCTCAAAACGGTCCGGGTGAAATCCGAGCGCAGGTGCCGGAGCCGAGTTCCGCTGCACTACTGCTAATTGGTTTGGCGATGTGCACTAGGTTCGTGCAGTCTCAAAGGAAGTCTAAATCACACTAGCCCATGCGAACAACAACTGTCGCACCATCGAAAATCACGACGTCGCGGGTGATTTCCTCGTCGTGAAATCTGTCTTTCCTTCCCGAAGCAGCACAACGCCGTCGACGGTCGCACGTTCGTGGCGGCGTTGGCTTCTGGCAATTGCGGGAATATTTGGCGGCGTTTTGGTATCGTGTGGATAACGCTGCCGTTCGAGAGAATCAGCGCTCAAAGCCATCATTCTTGAAACCAAGTGAACGGTCGTGTTAGCGGCACTGCGCGAGCTGTCCGGTTTGTGTCCGCTTTTTGCCTGTGTACACCGGGCAGCTCGCGGTGCTTCGCTAACATAGCCAGGGGCGGCCGAATGATTTACTTTTTCGATCCAAGCGAAACGCTCGTCTGTATGATGGCGCTGGGCGGCATCGTGCTTTCGGTTGTTTGCGGTTTGTGTATCGTGTTGATCGGAGTTTGGCGAGAAACGTGCGGCATCGTCTTGAGCTGTTTGATGTTAATCATCGGGTCGGCGACGCTTGGCGCATTCCTAATCACG
>JAGQPC010000219.1 GCA_020426925.1 Planctomycetales bacterium
GTCGCAATACGAAGCGCAACGTTTCACCCAACAGGGAATCTATCCGGACATCTGGGACGAGCCAGAAGAAGATTTACGCGAAGAATACATAGACTACTTTGAGTCTCTGAAAGCGTTTGTCTCAACTGCCGCGCAATCAGGGCACTCGTTGCAAATTTCGCTTGTGTAACCATTTTTAACCGACCTCGCCATCCGAGCGCATCAGCTGCAGCCTTTCGCCGAGCCGAAAAGCTTCATACGATTTATCCGCGTGTTCGATACTCTGTCCGCGCAAACCGGCCTAAAAACCATCGGGTACAAAACGACATTGACGAGATTTCTCTGTCCATTGACCGGCTCGGCTTTCGCTTTACTTAGCAGTGCTAATTTCGGTTAGTCGCGAAAGCAGACCGGCCTCGTGAAGGCCAGCAATGACAATTGATCAGAATCAGAACTCGACACGGCTGGACGCTTTGTTGCATCAGGCGAACATGGGGCAGCCAGGCGCGTTCGATGAATTGGTTGAACATGCGACCGCTCGGTTGCGGTCACTAGCACGTTCGATGTTGAGAAAGTTTCCGCACGTAAAGCGATGGGAGGATACGGATGACATATTTCAGGCCGCGGTGATTCGCCTGCATCGGTCGTTGACAGAAGTTAAGCCGGAATCTGCACGAGCATTTTTCGGTCTGGCCGCGACACAGATTCGTCGATCACTAATCGATTTGGCTCGCCATTACTATGGAGCCCATGGTCACGGCGCCAATCACCATTCACAAGGCAACGGCAAAGCAGCAGATGACTCGGGCGGATTGCTCGCACGCAAACCAGGAAATTCCGAACGCCCAGAAGCACTCCATGAGTGGGCACTGTTTCACGAGGCAATCGAAAAACTGCCAGCGGACGAACAAGAGGTGTTTGGCCTGATATGGTACGGTGGCCATTTGCAAAAGGATATTGCAACGATGCTCGGTGTGACAGAAAAGACCATCGTGCGGCGAATGAATCGAGCGCGGCTGCAACTGCACGATTTGATGGGCGGGAACTCGCCGCTGGCCGAATGAGTGATCGATATGCACGACAATGAGTACGTAGAAGATTTACTGGACGACTTGTTGGCCGAGTGGGAACTCGCTCGACAAAGCGGTAGCGAACGAACTGCGGAGCAGCTGTGCGCCGACCACCCAGAGCTGACCGGCCAGCTGCAACGCAAAATAGATTTACTGCGTCGAACGTCATGGGTGATGGAAGTTGAGTCCGTCAACGACGTCCAGGCAGACGGAGGACGCGTGCCCGATGATACACAGTTGGCTGAAACCGACGTCACGGTTTCCGAGTTCGTGGATCAGGCAAAACAGAAAGGTCTACTAACCGACGAACAGCTAAAAACAGTGTCCAGGTTTCTCGAAGACAAAGCCCTGGATCAAAACGACAACGAAACGGCAAAGGAACTCGCAGAACGATTGGTGCGTGACAACGCGCTAACAGCGTATCAAGCGCGGGTAATCTTACAACGAGGAAACAGTCCCTTGCTTCTGGACAGGTACATCATTCTCGACACGATTGGCTCCGGCGGAATGGGGCTGGTGTTCAAGGCGTTTCATCGGTCGATGGAACGTACCGTCGCGTTGAAGGTGTTGCCTGAATTTGCTGTTGATTCGAAAGAAAAAGTCGCTCGCTTTCAACGCGAGATCCGAGCCGCCGCAAAGCTTTCCCACCCCAACGTCGTGACGGCATTGGATGCTCATGAAAGCAACGGCACTCACTTCTTGGTCATGGAATACGTTGATGGCAAAAACCTTCACGACTGCGTACAGGCGAACGGACCGTTCTCGGCTGCCGACGCGAAACAGATAGTTCTCCAAGTTGCGGCGGGCCTGGGCGAAGCTCATCACCGCGGAATCATCCATCGCGATGTCAAGCCGACCAACGTCATGCTGACGAGCGATGGTGTCGCAAAATTGCTGGACCTTGGCCTGTCCCGCATGCGGCATACGCAAACTGGAGCCGCCAGCGAGCTAACGCAAGACGGTTTGGCGATGGGAACAATTGCCTACATGTCGCCCGAACAGGCATTCGACGCGAAGACTGCAGATGCTCGGTCAGACATTTACAGTCTCGGTTGCACACTGTATTTCTTGTTGTCCGGCCGGCCGCTGTTCGAACGAGACACCGCAGTGCAAACAATCTTTGCCCATCGCGAAGAGGCGCCCCCTTCGTTGCGAGATGCTTGCTCCGATGTCGACGAACATCTCGAGCACGCTTACCAAAAGATGATCGCCAAGGAACCGGCAGAGAGATACCAATCGATTGATGAACTGCTAAACGACCTGGGAGGTGATCGCCTTGATCGCGTTACATCACTCGCACGACCAATGAGCACAGCTGCGGAAAAAGCACAGCCAAGACGTCGGGCTACTGATCTAGCAGGCAGTTCAGAACGTTGGCCATTTGTTCTTGCTGCTATTTGCGTCGTCGCGATAGCGGTCTGGGCAGCCGCTGCGTTTTTGAGTTCGACCCGATCGTCGACGCGAGACATCGTCAAATGGATCTTGAGTTCTGGCGGTGAAGTAACTGCGGTGACTGAATTTGGCGAAACGGTTTTCACTTCGGCGAGCTCCATCCCGGATGGTGACTTTACGGTCGTGGGCGTTCACGCTGTAGGAAACGTCACGCGGGAACAGCTACACGCGCTACAATCGATGCCGGAGCTAAAATCGCTGACGATATCAGCGTATCCGCTGCTTCCGGTCGATGACGCAAGCATTTCAGATGCGATGTTCCTGACCGATATTCGCCCATTGACCGACACCGACCTGGAACTGATCGGTTCGCTAAGCAAACTGGAATCGCTAAGCATCTACAGCGATTCGAAAATCACGGCTGCCGGAATGGATCACATCGCGAAGTTGCCTGAGCTGACGGAGCTTACTTTGGAGGATGTTGGAATCAGCGAAGGGTTGTTCGATCCATTGAAGTCGATGCCGAAACTGACATCGGTTTACTTGTCGGAATGCAAGGTTGACGCTGACTGCTTGGCTCACCTGCCGGTTCAGCTCACGCGTCTGCATCTGGTGGCGTGTAAGCTGAAAGGGAATCTCAGCTCGCAATTGACTCGGTTCAAATCGCTGCGAGTCCTCGACTTGGACGAAACCAGAATCGAGAGCAGCTGGCTTGAATCCATAGCGGCGATGCCAACGATTCAGGATCTCTACTTGTGCTACGCCGATGTGTCAGGCACGAGTTTGGATTCTCTGTCCAAGCTGCCTAACCTGGAGATGCTTGACATAAGTTACTGCAAAATCGATTCAGCAACGATCGACGCAGTATTACACTGCCGTTCGTTAGAGATGCTCGACATCAACAGCACGGACCTGAACGACGAAATGTTCATCCGCCTCGCATCTTTGTCAGACCTGCAGTCAATCGACGTGTTTGAAACGAACGTCACAAACAACGGTGTGGACAGGTTCGCTGAACTGAACCCAGATTGCGATGTTTTTTCGGAACATATCCCCGGCAGCGAATAATTCGCCCCGCAGCACAACTCTTTACCAGGCTCCTGCCTTGTAACGCACCGCCTGCGAGACTCCTGCCTCGCATTCCGTTTCTCGTTCCAGGGCGTTTTCAAAAAAACTTGCACTCCGTGTCCGCTAGCTCGGCCAGCTCTCGCTTACTCCTCTACCTGACGAGACACGTCAGACGCTTAAAAAACTGAGCCTCCTTCTCGCGCATCTTTTCTGGAGACACATCCATGTCACGCAAAACCCGACGTTCACGCATCAATCGCATCAATCGACAAACACTCAGCGGCATCGAATCCCTGGAATGCCGAGCTCTATTGACCGCCACGCCAATCGGCGCCGACGCTCCTGAAATCGACGCTCAAGCTGTCGTTGCTCGTGCGGTCCCGCGTATCGTCAATGGCACGCAAACCAGCGATTACGAAGCGGTCGGCATGGTCAACGGCCAATGCACGGGAACGTTAATTTCTCCGACTCACGTGCTCACCGCAGCACACTGCGTCGAATCGTTCGGTGGAGGATTCATTGGTAACAGCGACGGTTCCTTCGAGGTCGGCGGGCAAACCTATGGGACGTCCAAAATCGTCGTTCACTCCCAATACAATCCGCAAGAATTTGATGCCGGTCACGACTTAGCGATCATGGAGCTGAACCGAACTGTTTCCGGAATCGATCCGATGGACATCCTGCGCCAAGCTCCGCAAGTCGGCCAAATACTGACGCTAGTCGGTTTCGGTGAAGGCGGCACGAGTACCGGCGGATTTGATCCGAACGACGAAGGCAAGCAAGTCGGGAGAACAGAACTCGAAGGTGTAACGGCTAATCACATTACCTGGAACTTTGACAGTCACAGCGAAGCGAACACAGCACCGGGCGATTCCGGCGGACCCGCGTTTGTCACGGTTGGCGGAAAGCAATTAATTGCCGGCGTGACATCGGGCGGAACCGGCGAAGCTCATGAATTGGGTGACAGTTCATTCGACACTCGCGTGGATGTCCATGCCGATTGGATCGATTCGATCGTGAGCGGTACAAACACCGATCCAGGTACCGGTCCCGGAGGCGGTGGTGGTGGCGGAGGAATCGACGATCCGTTTGATCCTGGCGACATCGGCGGTTTTCCAGGTGACGACGGATTTGGGTTCTCGGCCGAGGACGCTGCTCGCGATGAGCTGAATCAATTCGACAGCGATGGCGACGGGCAATTGTCTTTGCAGGAACTCACCAACGAGTTCGTACAATTCGGAGAATCCCAATCTGACGCCGCTGTGTTTGCAAGAGAACTCATCAGCATGTTCGACGTCGATGGAAGTGGAAAACTATCTCTGGCTGAGCTGGTTGTTTCCTACGGTGGCGATTTTGGGTTCGGCGACGATAGTGATTTCGATCCCATTGACCCTGCTCCCGATCCGATTGATCCCGATTTGACTGACGACTTTGACGTGTTCAGCGCAGAGGCCGCCGCTGCGGAAGAGCTGGAACTGTACGACATCGACGGAAACGGCGAGCTTTCCCGTGGCGAGCTGGCCGCCGAACTTCGCGACTTCGGTGAAACTCAGCAGGACGCTAACGCGATAGCGAACGATTGGATTGAATCCTACGACACCGACAATAGCGGCGGACTTTCTTTTACTGAACTTGTCGATTCGTACGGAACCGACTTCGCGGACGACGACGCAGGATTTGATTTTCCGGAGTCGCCTGAGTTCGATGACTTCGTCCCAGGAGATATCAACGGCGATAGCGTGTTTGACTCGTCCGATCTGATTGGCATCTTTGCGTCTGGCCACTTTGAAGACGGCATCGACAACAATTCGACGTTGGCTGATGGTGATCTTAACGGCGATGGCGACGTCGACACGGCCGACCTAATCTACGCATTTCAACATGCCGTCTACGTGGATTCACCGGCAGCCGACGACGATTTCGGTGGCGACAATTCCGGCGACTGGAACAACGACTTCGAGGATGATTTTGGATTCGACGAAGACTTCCAGGATGTCGGATTCTGGGATGACGACGTTCTAGACGATGGATTCTGGGGCGACGATTTCTTCGATGACGGAAAGTTCGAAGAGGACGACGAGTTCGATTTCTGGGGCGACGAATCTGATTGGTGGGGATAAGCTCTCCAGAGCTGTCTGGAGATCGATGAGTCCGCGCAGCCGCAGATCGTCAGGTTCTGCGGCTGTTTTTACGCGCCATCAAATTCATCTCGAAACAATCGTGTCGATTCGTTGACCAATTTGTTGATCCCAGCAACCATGTCGTTGACACGAACTCGAATTCGTCGAGACAACGGCAATGCAAGACAACATCACCGACTCATCCCAGCAAGCGGTTGCGCTTGATGTTGGCAAAAAGCATGTCGTCGAATGGGCGAGTGACGGAACAAAAAACGCGAACGGTCGCGATAGAACCAATGGGCGTGGCTCATCGCGCGCGAAACGGCCAAAAACACGAGCATGGAAGAAACCGTCGCTTTGCTGGTTCACGCCTCATCGAACACTAGCCGAGACTCTGGAGGAACTTTGTGTTCACTCGCAAATTGTAGACTATCTTGCGACGGACGCGATCGACCTGACCGATCGGCACTATGTTTTGGTTGGCGACTCGGGCGTTGGAAAGTCGCACATTCTGGCGGTTGTTTGCGCTCGGCTTCGGAGCGACCCCAACGGCAATTTCGCGATCGTTTCGATCGATTCTCCAGTCGCGTGCTTTGCTCAACTGCTGGACATGATTCACTTCTCTCTATTTGGCGAGCGGCCGGAGAATCTTGCCGGAATGCGCAATCAGCGAGAAGTCGAATTGGAGCTGGAACGTCGCCTTTTCGATCGAGTGGAATCGCGGGAGTTGTTACTGATCGTCGAGGACATCGACCGATTGATGAGCGGATTGCCAACCGAAGACCGCCAGCAATTTGCACAGTTCCTCACGAAGCATCCGACGATTCGATCAATTGCATCAACGACAAACGCAAGTCGTCTCGAGCAACTTACAGAAATTGCAACCACGATCACTGTCCCAAGATTGGAACTGTCACAGACAGAGCGTTTGCTAACTTCGATTGCCAGCTACCACGGCTGGGAAAACACGCACGCCGACGAATTGCAGTGGTCACTAAAAGTTCACGCGATCCAATATGCGTCAGGTGGCAATGCGAGGATCGTTCACTCGTTTGCCTCCATGCTGCAAGCACACGACGTGGACGCTGCGAGCGAAACGCTAACACAGATTGCAGATCGCCTGATTCCATACACTTGCCGGCGACTTGACCACTGTTCGGTCATTCAGAAATCGGTCCTACAAGCGATCGGGAATACTGGCCGAGTAGATCTCAGGCGAATCGCTGAACAAACTCGATTGCCCGAGCCAGTCGTCGAAACCACAGTCGAAGAACTGTTGTCTGCGGGATTGATATTGTCGGCATTGGACTGCGAAGAAACCGTTTATCGGCTGGTCGAACCGGCTATCAGGCTGGCATTGGATTCGAACTCCGATCCAAGATTTTCCGGTGAATTTCTTGCATTGTGGTTGGACGAAAAACAACTGCACGACGCTCGGCCGCATCGCCAATCGAACGCTCTGATTTCAAGAGCAGTCAGGTTTGTACGTGAGAATTCTGAGCCTCGAGCCAGACTTGTCGATGCAACGATCGATCAGGCAATGGCAGCAAGTGACGAGGCTGGTGTCCTGACAAGCCTGGAATTCTTGATCGCCATCAGCCCGACGTCACATTCGTGGCACAGACTCGCTCGATATCACCGTCAGCTGGAGAAACATTCCGAAGCGATCGACGCTTACAAAACGGCAATCGACAAATCACCCTCCGACATTTCATTGGTAGTCGAGCTGGCCGAATATTTACTCAGCCTGTCGAGAGAGCACGAGGCAATCGCCTGCTTTGACCGAGCAATCGATTGTAATTCCGAAGACTCCGGACTTTGGCTGCGAAAGGGTTGGTTTTTATTCGACCGGAAGGACTACGCTTGTTCGCTGGAATGCGGAAACCGAGCAATCGAACTGAACGCCAATTTGCTCGATGCTTGGGCGCTAAAAGCAGAGTGTTTGGAGCAACTAGGCCGCTTCCGCTCTGCAATTCCGTGTTACGAGACAATCTTGGCGCTGGATCCGACATCGCTAGATGCGTGGTGTGGTAAAGCGAACGCGTTTGCGCGCACGGAGCATTTCGATCAAGCGATCGAAGCCTATGACATTGCCTTGTCACACGCTCACGATCACGCTGATATTCTCGTCGCCAAAGGCGTTACGTATCTTCGGATGCGGCAGATCGACGACGCGATTGCGTCCTTCGATACGGCGTTGGCGACCGATCAAAACAATCCCCACGCGTGGAACGGCAAAGGACGAGCACTCGCTAGGCAAGAGAAGTTTCCAGAAGCGATGGAGTGCTACGGCCGAGCGGTGGAAATTGATCCGGACTTCTTTCCGGCTCACCACAATCGAGCTCGTCTGTTGCTGAACGCCGAGCGATTCAAGGAAGCTCGAGATGCCCTGCAACGAACCCTCGAGCTATCACCGGATCTTACCAGAGCCCACATGCGGCTCGCTCGCGCCGAATTTGGTCTTCAGAACTGGGACGAAGGATTTGCTCAACTAGAAACGTTCATTAGGGACGAACCAAAGAACGCCTGGGTGGCCAGCGAAACGGCGAGACTGATCGCTCTGATCAACCGAACTCCAGCTAGAGACGACTTGGACCGTAACATCTCGCGCGTGCTAGACGTTTTTGGTTTGATCGAAAACGCCGAACACTTTGGTTCAGCGCTAGTGTGTAGTTTGCAGCACGTTACGGAGTCCGACGTGCACGGTGAACAACTCGAGCTTATTCGCAGCGTTTGGCTGGAACACGCATCCAAGTACGCACCGCTCGAAAGCAGCTTACGAATCTTCCGTGTCGGATTGCTATTCATTACGTCCAACGATCGTCGCGTCCTTTTGGATCTGGTTCCTGCAGAGCGGAAACAGATTCTCTCTCTGTTTGATATCGACCGAGAATGCTCATCCGTGGCATGACGAACCAACCGTCTAATCGAAAACGATAAACGTCCTTAGAAAAAAACCTTGGAAGTTGAATGCGATCGCTAATAGAATAAAGCCCTACGGGTACGCTTGAAGTCCAGGGTATTTGATCGGAAAGATTCATGTACGCATACGTGAAGCGCCGAATTGGAGAGGTCGAACAGCTAGAAGCCAGACGATTGCTAACCAAACTCGCAGATCTAGACGGCGACGGGGACCAGGACGCATATTACCAAAACTCGTGGTTCGAAAACGTCGATTCCAAGGGTACGTTTTTCCCGCATGTTTTTTCCAATCAAACACTTCAAGAAACAATCGCTGCGGACATCGACAATGACGGAGATATGGATCTCGTCACCTCGGAACCAAGATGGTACGAAAACGTTGATGGTGTTTTCGCAACTGCGCATCCATTTCCAGACAATCCATCTGAATTTCAAGTTGGCAAGTGGAAAATCGAGGATGTTGCTGGCAACGACGGGCGACTGGATGTCGTAGCGATTGGCGCCCATTACGTTGAAGTGTTCGTCAATCAACGAGGTACGTTCCAAACAGAACGCTATTCGAGACCCGGCAGACTGTCTCCTGGTGGAGTTGCTGATAACGACAAGGACGGCGACGTTGACTTCGTTACGCCAGAAGGTTCGAGAATCGTAAACTATTGGCGTAATGAAAACGGATCGCACCAATCAATTAAAGTCTACGAACACAGTCGAGTAACAGATTCCGAGGGCATTGATGTTACTCCAACTATAACGGATGCAAACTTCTACGATCGCAACGGTGACGGCACGCCCGGCGCCATTGTCGTGCATAGTTATGCTGATGGCACATGCTTCTGCACCTCCCTCAGTTTTGCTGAAGGAGGTTCTCTTGGGGCGAGCGATCCCGTCACACCGTACGACTGGTTTGACTTTGAAGGAGACGGCGACCTTGATTTGCTTTTCTACGGAAATTTTGAAGTTGGACCGTTTGCCACATGGCAGATAAATAACAACGGGAATTTTGAACCTGGAGACACCGCAAATATTGAACGTCCAGTGATGCCTATCTCCGATTACGGTGATCTCGATGGAGACGGACAAAATGAATTTATGATTGATCCAGAAGGGATGCCCGAATGGGTCCCCGTGATGCCTCGCTGGGTGACAAACACACCTATCAACGAACTTGGCTACGATACGATCGATCGGTTGCAAAGGGCGATCCGTGGTGTCGGATATGTTGAAGAGTGGTTTGACTACGACAAGAATCACCAAATCGATAACGACGATCTTATGTCGCACTTGGACAAGTCGCCCGTCGTTGTGGGAGATGTCAATGGAGATGGCCAATTTGACTCGGCAGATTTAGTTCGAATCTTCCAGGCTGGCGAATACGAAGACGATCACTCCGTCAATTCCACCTGGCAAGACGGTGACTTCAACGGCGATGGCGAATTCACCAGTTCCGATTTCGTTTTTGCATTTACCTATGGCAATTACGAAGTGGCTAACGCTCGCTCTGATCAACCGAACCCCAACTGGAAACGACTTGGATCGTAATGTCTCGCGATTACTCGAGGTTTTTGGCCCAATCAAAAACGCTGACCACGTTGGGTCAGCGCTAGTGCGCACGTTGCGGATTTCGCTGCAGAAGAACGAAAAGCTGTTTGGTGCCGACAGTGATCCCACCGTGAAGCAATCAGATGTTGACGTAAGTTGGGTGAGCGAAGCGGAACCCAACACGCGTTGAGCTTCCTTTTTCCGCCACGCTCGGTACGATCGACTTTGTTCATCGCCGCGTTTTCGTAGAGCGTTCACTCTTTCTAACGTCCGCCTCTATGGAAGCCTATGCGATTTCTGCAAAAACGAGAAATCGTGCAAGTAGACGGTTCCATTCTATGTTGGCTGAGCGACGATGGTCTCGTACGACATTCGCGCACACGGCGCATGCTCGAGAGGCAATTGAATACTCGATAAACATCTTGCCCAGTTGGATTGTAATTTATGAATCTTGCACGAAATAGCGCGCGAACTTCTGTGCTTATTGCTGCAGCCACGTGTGTGATTTTCACTGCTGAGTTAACCGCGCAATTCACAGTCGTCTCACAAAACCGGTCTGTGTCAGCTAACGCACAATTGAGTTCGTGTATCTTCGAAGGTCCTGGAGAGTTTCCAGTCGCTGCAGCTACGATGTCAACCGAAAACGCTGGAGTCTTCAGCCAGTCAGTTGACGCGAACATGAGCGTAACGACGACTCCCGGCTTGGCGTGTGTAGCACCTAGCGAAGAGATCGCCAGTTCGGCCACACAAGATACCGTCATCGCCGGAGCCATCCTGCAAGGTACTGGCATAGCGCAGGCGGGTAAGGGAGGCGGCTCAACGGAATCTGGTGAAGCAGCTGGACGATCCATGCTTTCGGTCAACTTCCAGGTTCCTGCGGCCATGCCGTATCTACTCTTCGGCAGCGTAGACGGCCTCGAATCATCACCGGGCGGTTTTCGTCCTGGCGCAGCGACGGTTTCACTTAAACAAGGCGATACGATCATCCATTCAGTGACTCCACACACTCCTGATTTTCAGAGCAACGGAACTGAACAACCGTATTCATTCGGTGGCGTCCTCCTTCCAGGTGTTTACACGTTGGATGCGATTGCCTCAGCAAGTGCTTCGGGGCCTATCGAGCAAGCCAGCACTTCCAACTTCAGCTTTACCTTTGTGCCGGAACCCACAATGTCATGGTACGGTTTCGCATTAGTCGCGATACTGACAACTCACGTCGTACGTGCGTCTTCAACCGAAGGACGTCAGACAAACCGCGGACTGTAGCCAACGTTACGGGGACATTCTGGCCAACGTTAAGGGCCAACGTTAAGGGGACAGGCCAACGTTAAGGGGACAGCCAACGTTAAGGGGACATTCTGTTTTTTTCGACACCACAAGTCCGATAGGTCGCAGACGCCGGACCGCACGCGGGTGATGTTGGGTTATGCGATGCTTCACGCAACCTACAAAACGTTACGGGGACTGTTCGCGAGCTGACGCGGTTTTCTAAATTCCGGAGAGAATAATTCAGAATGCGGCTTCGTAGACCCGCTGGAGCGACTGTGGATCGACAGGGCGAGGATTGAAGTTGCCGGTCCATTGTTCGGACGCTGCTTCAGCGAGCTGTGGAATTAGGTTCCGATCGACGTTCAAGTCCGAAAGTTTTATCGCAAGCCCGGACTCTGTTAGAAACGACGTCACGAGTTTAGCCAACGATTCGACATCGGAGGCTCCGGCGGAAACGCCCGCCAGCTCGACGTACCAATCGCCGAACTGCTCGCCATTAAATCGAACGACGTGTGGAAGCATCAAGCCGACGGCTTGACCGTGGACAATTCCGTATTTGGCGGTCAGCGGATTTGCTAAAGCGTGAGCTGCGCCCAACATCGAATTCTCGATCGCCATGCCGGCGAAACATGCTCCTAGCTGCATTTCACCGCGAGCTTCCAAGTTACTGGGCTCACGTAACACTTTAATGAAGTTCTTTGCCAGCAGACGCCAAGCTTCTCGGCTAAACGATAGCGAAACTGAATTGCGAGGTTTCGTCACGTACGTTTCGATCGCGTGGGCAATGGCGTCGATGCCGGTGAGAGCGGTCACCCTGTCGGGCTGAGTTACCGTCAGCGTCGGATCTAAAATCGCAGCTCGAAACGACGCTTTCTTGTCACCGCACGCCATTTTCACGTGTGACTTTGCATCGGATATCAACGCGAACGATTGCGTCTCACTGCCGGTGCCGGCGGTCGTCGGGATCGCGATCATTGGAAGCATTTCCTTCAAAGCCTTGCCGACTCCCCAGTAGTCATGCATCGTTCCGCCGTTTGTGTAGACGAAATTGATGCCCTTCGCGCAATCCATCGAGCTGCCGCCGCCCAGGCCGACAATCAGCTCCGGTTCGTGACGAAGTGCAAACTTGAGCCCTCGATCAACGTCGTCTGTCGACGGGTTTTCATGCACGTCGCTGAAGAGAAAAGACTCGATCCCGGCTTTCTTCAACGATTTAATGCCGCGTTCAGTGTGTCCTGCTTTGACGATTCCCGGATCGCTTACAACCAACGCTCGACGCGTCCCCATTTCTCCGGCCAGTGTGCCGAGCTGATCGACTCGGTTTGGCCCAAAAATGATGCGGGTTCGCGGTTGAAAGTCGAAGGAAATCATGAGGCAAATCTTGAAATGTGTTGCGAATCCAAAGTTGCACGAACTTTCAATTACGCAACTTGGTAGGCGCGCGATCGGAACAAGAATTCGATCAAGTTCCCTTCGTGCGGCTGTAGCCAGTTTAATCGGTTTGTTGGCAGGGGACCGATGTTTAGCCGGTCAATATTGACAGCATCAGTTAACTGTTGAATCCATTTTTCGTCGTTTGTTATCGCCGTGCCAACCAATGTGTACTCAATCTTCTTGATCATTTGATCTTGAGGACATTCAACGACGGAGACGAACGGGAACATGTACTCCTTCTTCGTCGCCTCGCATTCAGGAGACTCGCAATGCAACACGACGGGGCGGATATGAGCGTAGCGTTCCTGTTTATGAAACTTTTGCCCGTAGCCGGCTGTCATGTCAGTGACTCCCGATTCTTCGATATCCGTTTCGACCATTCCCCAGACAGCTTCGGCCATATCCGGATTAGTGAATGCGGCAAGCGCCGCTTCTGGGTCGTTCGCCGGTTTCACTTCGGTCGGCCCGATTCGTTCGGCGATGGCCTGTGCAATTTCTTTTGTGTGGCGAGGAGCCCAGATTCCGGAACAGTTGATGCAGCTGCGGCCGCCGTTGATGATCACCGATTCGACCATCACATCCAGATACTGCTCCCAGTTATCGACGACGTCGTCGCCCAACAAGATCTTGCTGAACCCTGGGCCGTGTGCTTGGACTCGCGGATTTCCGTGATATTGCTGAACAGTTGGAGCGCCACCAAAAATCATACTCCGATCGCACGCCGACATGATTGCAGGACCTGCATCGTGCCCGCCGGGATAGATCGACATCGATTCGGCTGGAATTCCGGCTTCGACGAAAGCAGATACGGCTCGATACGGAGTCCACGGCTCGGATGAACCAGGCTTCAACATCAAACCGATTTGCAGAGGGATCACCGGCAGCCACAGCGTGTGGACTCCTGGCGAGTTCGATGGAAGCACCGCCCCCAGAGCGTTCGCCTGGGCTTGATAGCTGACCGTAACGCCGCGAGCTTCTTGACCGTATCCTCGCGCCAGGATGTCGAGCGGGAGTCCACGCGTGAGCGCATCGAGGATCTCTTCCATGTTGGCGAGCACGAATGCGTTTTTCTTCATATTCGCTCGACACATGTGCTCGGGCAAACCGG
>JAGQPC010000220.1 GCA_020426925.1 Planctomycetales bacterium
GGACGACTCGCCGAAGCGCAGGATCTTTGTCGTCAGGCGTTGGCGACAAATCCCAACAACGCAGATGCTTATAACTTGCTTGGAGTCATCTCCGGCGGAACGGGAAACCACAAAGCAGCGGCTGACTACATGAGGCAGGCCGCTGCAGTTGCGCCGAATCAAGTCGCTTATCGGCGAAACTACATTTCGGCTTTGCTTGCCCAGAATCAGTTCCAGGAAGCAGCTGCGGCCGCTCAAGAAGCGATCGAACTGTTCCCGAATGATGCGAAACTAACGGCTTTTCTTGGCGCCGCGAAGGGCGCGATTGGCGATCTGGACGGAGGCATTAAAGCCTTAGAATCTGCTTGTCAGGCCGAGCCTGCGTTCGCCACAGCGCACTTCAACCTTGGCGAGCTGTATCGCCGTGCACATCGAAGCGACGATGCGATTAAAGAGTTCAAAGCAACACTGGAGTTAAATCCGCAACATGCTGACGCACTCAACAATCTAGCTGGTCTGCAGCTTGATCGCGGTGACTTTCTCGATGGGCTCTATTCGATCAAGAGGCTACTAGAGCTGCGTCCGCGTTCGGCTCAAGCTTACACCAATCTTTCGACGGCGCTCGTTGCCGGTGGAGACGTTCACCAGGGAATCGTTGCCCTGCGGAACGCGATCACGCTTGCTCCTGATGAAGATCGAATTCGTGCGCAACTTTCTAGCTTGCTAATCAACATCGGCGATCTTGACGAAGCGGAAGAAATCATCATCGAACTTCGAAAGAAGCTCGACGACAATCCGATACTCAAAGCAATCCATGCTCGCATTCACGAGCGTCGAGGCAAGCTTGACGAAGCATGGGAACTGCTGGAACAGATTCCAGACACGATGCTCAACGAAGTCGAAATCGGACTTGCGCGAGCAACCGTTTTGGAACAGCGTGGCGACTTGGAAGGAGCCGCCAAAATACTGGAAGACGTTCTCGCATGCGACGAAACTTTGGTGATCGATGGAATCGGCGTCCAGTTCATGCTCGGGCAAATCTATGATTCTCTCGAACGCTACGACGAAGCATTCGCAATGTACCGCGAAGGAAATAAACACCGGCTCGATGCATTCCCGGATCTCGAGCAAGACACGGAGCTAGGTCACTTTCTCAACCGGTTGATGGAAGGCACATCACCAGAACTGTTCGCTCAATGCCCAACGTCCGGGCTGGAAACGAATCGACCGATCTTCATCGTTGGCATGCCGCGAAGTGGTACGTCACTGATGGAACAAATCCTTTCCAACCACGCGGAGGTTCATGGGGCCGGCGAGCTATCCACACTTGGCGACGTCATTCGAGATACTTACCAATCAGAAAACCCAGATGCAGTGCTTGAAATTGTCGATCAAGATCCGTCTGGAGATTTTGGTTGCTTGCTGCCCAAAGATTGGCTCAACATGAGCTCAGAAGGACTTGCTGCGATCGGGCAAGCGTACTTGGAACACATTGATCGCATCGCACCGGGTGCGGCTCGCATCACCGACAAGATGCCGTTCAACTTCATGATGCTCGCCATTATCCACAAGGTCTTTCCCAACGCAAAGATTATCCATACGCGTCGCAACGCGATTGACACGTGTCTGTCGTGCTTCTTTCAGAATTTCACGGCCGGTAGCAAGTTCGCATTTGATTTAGAGCAATCAGGCAGGTACTACCGCTGCTACGAAAAACTGATGGCTCACTGGCGCGATACTCTGAATATTCCGTTCCTTACTGTCGACTACGAAGAGTTGGTTGAATCGCCTGCAGGTCACATTCGCGCTATCTTGGACTATTGCGAATTGCCGTGGGACGAAAACTGCCTGAACACGCACAAGTCGAAACGCGTTGTGCGGACGGCAAGTTACCAGCAAGTTCGCAAGCCGATTTACAAGCGATCGGCCGGACGCTGGAAGCACTATGAACGTCATCTCGGACCGCTGTTTAATGGTCTTGGCATTGATCCTTCGAACCTCACCGCGTAGCTTTCAAAATCTCTCGGGTCTAATGGCGTTTAAGAGGCCCGCTTCAGTGGCACTTGCGCAATGCGTCTTGGCTGGAGTCTAGCCGCTTCGTGACGCTCGTGTTTCCCCCGCCAAAAGCGGCGTTCGTAAAGGTGGCTGAACGCTCGACAACGGCGCATTCTGAATCGCCAAAACTTTGTTGAAGAACTGGCGCAATTTAGTTGCAACGCAGTCCGATTGAGTTAGTCTGGGATCCGGGTAATTTGGTTTAGTTGGGTTGTATTGCTTGTAACGATTATTCAGATGCGGAGAACGCTAACGCGGAAACAAGATGTCGAGTAAGCTCCACGGGGGAAACTGCGCAAGTCCAAGACTGGTGCACTTTGGGTTAGCCTTGATTACGTGGCTGTGGATCGTCGGTTCACTTGTTGCGGAGGTTCAATTTGAATACATAGGAACTCACCCCGACGCGGTGCTTCAAGAAACTGAGCAAGGTCAGACTTTGCACACGCTTCACGAAGTCAGTGGAAGGTTGTTTGTTGGGTATGGTGATTACTCGGCGGACACTGGCCCGATCGCGTTTAGGTCATTTGACACACAAAATCTAACATTCAGCAGTCCATTGGGAACGGTCGACACGGAGGCCATCTTTCGGATTCAGGACAGCAACGGCCGAGTGTTCGCTCTAACTACCGATCCGCTGTTGCGTGACCCTGGGGGATACTTGGGAGGACCAGCAGGCAGTACGGAAGGCTGGGCCCCCGAGAACTCGCTTCCATTCCTTCACGTCTTAGACTTTGCTTCGACTGAGAGCATGCTCTTTCTCAGCGGAAGCGGTGGACCGGACGATATATTCCATAGCGTTGTGTATGCGAGTTCCAATGGCGGTAGCACTTGGGACCTAAGCCTGCACGCCAATCTGCCCGAGGGCATCGAAGGTGGAAACGGCAACTTCAGCCGCTTTTACGGAGCAGCGGAAATCAGCGGAGAAGTCTACGTTCAACAGATTTTCTTCCGAGCAGGAGTCGCTGAGCCGTCCACGATGTTCCGTTTCGATGGCACTGGTTGGAACGAACACCCACCGCTACTAACGTCCGCGGGCGAATGGACGTACTTCATTGACCCGGACGAGTTCAAAGGCGAAATCGTCGTTCGAGACGCTCACCCTGGAGAGCCATCTGCGACATATCGGTTTGACGGATCGGAGCTCGTCAAACTGGAACCAAACGGCCTGCCCGATCTGATGGCTTGGGATCAGTACGTGACGGATGATACTGTTTATCTGCTCACCAATGATCGACGAGTGATCGCGTCTAAGGATCTCGTTGATTGGGAAACAATCGCGGACAACGTGCCGTTGACGTTTCGAAGCTTGGCAGTCTCAGACAACAGCGTTTTCTTTGGAACGACCGACTCGTCGCTCTACCGACTGACGCTGGTACCGGAACCCAGCAGCACTAGCCTTTTGGTGCTACTGACTTTCGCTGTTGTAACGACAAACCGCCGAAGCGGAAGGCCCCGTTGAGAGAAACGTGAACCGTAAGTTCGTGATCGGCGCTTGGCTTAGGCAACGATTTCGCTGACAACGTTTCCGTGAACATCGGTCAACCTGAAGTCACGCCCTTGGAACCGATACGTAAGCCGCTTGTGGTCGATTCCTAATAGATGAAGCATCGTGGCGTGGAAGTCGTGCACTGTAACGACATTTTCTGCGGCGTTGTAACCTAGTTCATCGGTTGCACCATACGTTGTGCCCGGTTTGATACCGCCACCGGCCATGAACATGGAGAACCCTTTGATGTGGTGATCTCGCCCCGATCCCTGAGCCATGGGCGTGCGACCAAACTCTCCGGTGAATACGACGAGAGTATCGTCCAACAGTCCGCGTTGCTCTAAGTCGCGAATCAAGGCCGCAGTCCCTTGGTCTACGAGTTTGGCTGTCACGGCAACACCGTTCTTGATTCCGCCGTGGTGATCCCACCCGCGATGATAAAGCTGCACAAATCGGACACCGCGCTCAACCAATCGGCGAGCGAGCAAACAATTCGCCGCGAACGATCCATCCGCTCCTTTTGTCCCGTACATGTCTAGCGTTTCTTGAGTTTCGTCCGACAGGTCGACGAGCGCCGGCACGCTGGCTTGCATTCGAAACGCCAGCTCGTATTGGCTAATGCGTGTTGCAATTTCTGGGTCATGAACTTTCGCCTCGAACATTTTGTTCAACTGGCCGACAGAATCGACGATGTCCGACTGCTGTTCGCGAGATACGCCGTCCGGATTTCCGACGTACAAAACTGGATCACCTTTCGAGTGGAAGTGCACTCCTTGAAACCGACTGGGCAGAAAGCCGCTGTGCCATTGCCGCGACGCGATCGGTTGACTTTGCCCACCTCCGACAGACGTTAACACAACGAAACCAGGCAGATCGCTGCTTTGACTTCCCAAGCCGTACAGCAGCCACGCGCCCATCGATGGTCGCCCGCTGATCAGCGAACCCGTGTTCATGAACGTGTGTGCCGGGTCATGATTGATCGCTTCGGTTTTCATCGATCGAATCACGCACATCTTGTCGGCGACCTCGGGAAGATGCGTGAACGCGTTTGAAATTTCGATGCCTGCCTCACCGTGCCTCGTGAATCCATGTTGTGGAGCCAGGCACTTCAGCTGCGAATTCTGCAGCTGCGCGATCGGCTGCCCTTTGGTGTACGATTCGGGCATTGGCTGACCGTCCATTTCGGCCAGCTTTGGCTTGTTGTCCAGCGTTTCCAAATGCGACATCCCGCCCGCCATGCACAAGAAGATGACCCGTTTAGCACGCACTGGAACATGCGGCTTTGTGATGACGCCCTGCCAGTTCGGTACATCGCTGTCTATAGCCTCGGCACGAGCCAGATCGTTCTGCAAAAGCGCTGCTAACGCAATCGAGCCGACTCCACGACCGGTTTGACCAAGGAACGCTCGTCGTCGCAACAGGTTGATTTGCTCTATAAGGTTCATTTCAAGGCTCCATTTGACGCCGAATCGGCCAGCGTGTTCTTCTTTCGTGTGCGTTACGGACGAGAAATCGTTTCGTGAAGATTCAGAATAATGCGAGCTGCCGAAGTTAGCGCCGCAAGCTGGTCAGCCGGAACGCCACTGCTTACCGCACGTTCACCGACAGACGCAATCTCTTTTGCCGCTTGTTCGTCCGCTCGATATTTCGCTAAGTGCTTGTCGTGAATCGCCCGCAGAATGTTTAGCTCTTCCGGATTAGGCTGGCGAGACGTCGCTCGCTGGAACATCCACGCGATCTGTTCAGACGCGGTTTTTCCGCTTGATTCCGCGACCAGCTCCGCCAAACAGCGTGCAGCCTCGACGTAAGTCGGATCGTTCAGCAACACCAATGCCTGCTGCGGAGTGTTTGACCTCGGTCGTTCGACGGTGCATTCTTCTCGGCTGGGAGCATCAAACGCCAACATACTCGGGTGCAGGAACATGCGTTGCCACCACGTGTAGAGCCCTCGCCGGTACAGGTTTTCGCCTTTATCGTGTTGCCAGGTGCGTGTCGGAAAGTTCATGTGTCGCCAATAACCCCCAGGTTGATACGGTTTCACGCTATCCCCACCGATGCGACGCACGAGCAAACCGCTGATTGCTAGCGCATTGTCGCGCACAACTTCAGCATCCAAGCGTCGTCTGTTTTGCCGAGCATAAAGCTGGTTATACGGATCCGCGGCCTTGAGCTTTTCCGAAACGACAGACGATTGCCGGTAAGTGGCCGACATCACTAGCATCTTTACTAAAGCCTTGACGTTCCAATTCTGATCGACGAATTCGGTGGCAAGATAATCCAGCAATTCTGGATGCGTGGGCCGGACTCCTTGTGCTCCTAAGTCGTCGAGTGGCGTGGCCAAACCCTGGCCGTAAAACAGCTTCCACATGCGATTGACGAACGTTCTGGCCGTTAGCGGGTTGTCCTCATGGACGATCCAGTTTGCCAAATCGAGTCGCGTTGCTCGTTCAGCTGCGTCCGCGGCAAGGCCGAAGTCTCCCAGGAATGTTGGTACGGTCGGAGACATTACTTCTCCCGAATCGTCTTGCCAATTTCCGCGAGGCAACAGACGAATCGTGCGTGGTTTCGTCGAAACCGTCATCAATGTCTTTGGAAGCGATTTTTGGAAGTTGTCTCGATCTGCCGTGGCCTTTGCGACTTGATCGACAATCGATTTCAGCTCAGGCGTCGCCTGCTGGAACTGCGATGTGATGATTCGCTTCTGTTCGTCTGTTCGCTTTTCCGCCGCTACAGTGATCGCCGCTGCCAAGGATTCGTTAACCTGCGATCCATTCAACGAAAAGTAGAAACCTGCTTGGCCGCCGTCATTGACGATCTTTATGAGCAGCTGGTTCTTGCCGGAGTTCAGACGCAGCTTTGCCGAATCTTGATTTGCGGCCGCGCCGCGGCGAGCCGTGTTCTGAAACGCAACTTCGCCATTGAGCCAAACGATGATTCCGTCGTCGCTTCCCAGTGAGACCACCACTTCCTGTTCAGATTCGGCAACAACTTCGCGGTAAAGGAACCACGATTGCCGTTCTCCCGAAAGTGCATGTACCTTGTCGTCCACGAAGTCGGGCTTCTCACCCCACTTGAGGCCACCGGCTTCGGCAGCGACATCTATTGCACCCGGGTCGACCGGTTCTCTAGTAGGTTCAAATTCTGTGTCGAACGAGTCGTGTGGAAACGGGCCGAGCATCGACCAGTGTGTGAGTTGCGGACGGTTCGCCAACGCTGTCGCAATCGACTCTTCCCAAGCCTTTTGCGCCTCCGACATTTCGGCAGTTGTGTCATTTAGCTGTTTCTGCAGCGATTCAATTGTTCGATTGAACTCGGCGAGTCGCTGATTCGCAGCATCGTCGACGACCGGGTACGCAGCGGGATTACCGACGCCTTGCTCCGAAATGTCCGCAAAATACGATGCAAAACTGTAAAAGTCTCGCATCGTGAACGGGTCGAACTTGTGGTTGTGACATTCCGCGCAACCGAGCGTCACCCCTAAGAAGATGGATGCCGTATTCCGAACGCGATCGGCTGAGTACTTCGCGAGATACTCTTTTGCCTGCGCGCCTCCTTCGTTCGTCGTTTGCAGGAGCATGTTAAAACCGGATGCAACCTTGTGTTCGGTCGTTGCGTCTGGCATCAGGTCGCCAGCAAGCTGTTCCGTGACAAAAAGGTCGTACGGCTTGTTCGAATTAAAAGCGTTGATGACATAATCTCGGTACGGTGAAATCAGGCGGGGCTCGTCCGAGTGATAGCCATTACTGTCCGCGTAGCGAACGACATCCAGCCAGTACATCGCCATTCGCTCACCAAAGTGGGGCGACGCCAACAAGCTGTCGACTAGCTTCTCGTAAGCTTCCGGCGATTCGTCGCGCACAAATGCGTTAACATCGGCGATTGACGGTGGCAGGCCGAGCAAATCGAAATGAAGTCGCCGAACAAGCGTAATCCGATCCGCTTCGGGCGACGGTTCTAGATTGGCAGCTTGGATTTTGCTCAGAGTAAAAAGGTCGATGTCATTTTGGATTGACGGATGGTCGATGTTCGGAATGGCAGGCTTGACCGGCTTTTCAAATGCCCAGTGAGTGTCCCATTCTGCGCCGCTGGCGACCCACTGTTTCAAATGATCGATCTGGTCGGCGGTCAACGATTTCCCTGAATCAGCGGGCGGCATGCGGACTTCAGGATCATCACTCGTAATACGACGAATGAGCTCGCTTTCATCTGGCTTCCCTTTCTGAATCAGTCCGTCATGGTTTGCGACACTCTCTTGCAAATCGAGCCTCAGGTCAGCTTCACGAGCGTCATCATCCGGGCCATGACACGCGAAACAGTTTTCGGAAAGCACTGCTCTCACTTGTCGGTCGAAGTCTACGTCCGCCGCTGGCAGCAACGCACCAGCGCTGATTACAAATGCACAAGCCAGAAACGATCGAAGCGATGAAACGGTTGAGGTAGTCATAGCAGAAGAGTACCCAATGGAAGACTGTAGCTCGGAACACGCAGTTTGACTTAGTGCGTAAATACAGCGGACAGTTTAGTACGCTCCTTGCCACAAGTCACCATTGCAATCGATCCACGACAAAAAAACGACACAGTCACAGTTGGACCTCGTGTTTTCAGCACTCGGCGTCAGGTGCTCGGACGCGGTCTAAGACGGTATACTCGCCCAATCAACAGAATTGGAGATTCTAGGATGGCAATACTTGGCGCACACATGTCGATCGCTGGTGGATACTACAAAGCGGTCGAAACGGCGAGCGAATTTGGATGCGACTGCGTTCAGCTTTTCACAAAGAACAACAAGATTTGGCGTGCCAAGGAACTAACTGACGAGGACGTTTCACTTTTCCAAGGCAGTCTGAAAGACCTTAAGATCACACACCCGATTTCGCACGCGTCATACTTGATCAACTTAGGCGCACCGAATGATGACTTGTGGAAAAAGTCGATCGATGCATTTGTCATCGAGCTGCAACGTGCTGAAATGCTTGGCATCCCGTACGTCGTTTTGCATCCCGGAGCACACACCACCAGCACCGAGGAGCAGGGAATTCAGCGTATCATCAAAGGCCTGAATGAAGTTCACAAACAGACTCGTGACGTCGACTCGATGTGTCTGCTGGAAACAACGGCGGGCCAAGGCAGCTCAATCGGGCATACATTTGAGCAACTTGCCACAATCCTGGACGGAGTTCGCGATCCAGATCGGCTGGGAGTCTGCTTCGATACGTGCCACGTTTTTGCGGCTGGCTATCCGATGGACACCGAATCCGAATACAAAGCAACTATGAAGGAACTCAACAAAACGGTCGGCACAAAACGTATCAAGGCATTCCATTTGAACGATAGTAAGAAGCCGCTTGGTTCAAGAGTGGATCGCCACGATCACATCGGCGAAGGAGAAATGGGATTGGATCCATTTCGGCACCTGCTCAACGATCGGGGATTCAAAAAAGTCCCGATGTACCTTGAGACTCCCAAGGAAGAAAAAGACGGCCGCCATTGGGATGAAATCAATCTAGAAACACTGCGATCGCTGGTTGTTTAGAATTTGGTTTTGAAAGCAACTTCTTCACATAGAGAGTTACGATGATTCGTTTTTCATTTGCGTCAATTCTTGTAATGTCCACAGTGGCCGCGGCGGCAGCTGACTCGCCAAACATTGTCGTGATCATGGCCGACGATCTTGGGTACGGAGATGTTTCGTGCTACGGAGCCGAAAGTCTGCAAACACCGAACATCGACAAGCTTGCGTCGGAAGGGATTCGCTTCACGAACGGACATTGTTCAGCGTCTACTTGCACGCCAACTCGCTATTCGCTGTTGACGGGAACGTATGCGTTTCGCGGCGAGCGAACTGGAATTGCGCCTCCAAATTCGCCGGCCATTATCAAACCTGGTACGGAAACTGTCGCGTCGATTCTGAAACGAGCCGGTTACGCGACCGCCGTGATTGGCAAATGGCACCTGGGGCTCGGTGGCCCAGACGGACCAAACTGGAACGGCGACCTCAAACCGGGTCCGCTGGAAATTGGATTCGACACGTGCTTTCTGCTGCCAACAACCAACGACCGAGTTCCGCAAGTTTACGTGAATGATCATGTTGTTCCAAACTTGGACCCGGCTGATCCGCTGTGGGTTGGAGACAAAAAGCCTAATCCAGATCATCCGACGGGTCTGTCGCACAGACACAGTTTGAAAATGGATTGGTCGCACGGTCACAACTCAACGATTCACAACGGGATTAGCCGGATCGGTTTTTATACCGGCGGGATGGCTGCAAGATTTCGGGACGAAGATCTCGCTGACAAGTGGGTTGAAAAGTCGGTCGAGTTCATCGAGCAGCACAAGGACGAACCGTTTTTCCTTTTCTTTTCGTCGCACGACATCCACGTTCCTCGAATGCCGCACGAACGGTTTCAAGGCAAGACACCGCTCGGTTTTCGAGGCGATGCGATCGTGCAGCTCGATTGGTGCGTCGGCGAGCTCACAAAAACGTTAGACCGGTTAGGGCTCACCGAAAAGACACTTGTTGTATTTTGCAGTGACAACGGGCCAGTGCTGGACGATGGATACAAAGACGGTGCAGTCGAAAAGAACGGAAGTCACCGAGCTGCGGGGAAATACACTGGCGGCAAGTACAGCGTGTTTGAAGGCGGAACTCGCACTCCATTCATTACTCGATGGCCTGGGCATATCAAACCGGCGGAATCCGACGAGCTGGTTTGCACGATCGATCTGGCCGCCAGCTTGGCAGCGCTGACTGAACAAGAATTGCCCGCCAACAGCTGCTTGGACAGTTTCAACGTTTTGGACGCACTGCTCGGCGAGCAAAATGCAAACGGCCGAGACCATCTCATCACTCAAAACAACGGCAACAATGGTACGTATGCGTTGCGAGCAGGCGACTGGAAGCTTCACCGGTACGATCGACATACGGCAAGAAACAAGATCGTAGAACAACAACTTGCCGACACTAAAATGCCACAGTTCGTTCTGTATGATCTGAAGTCGGATCCGTCGGAATCGAGGGATGTGCTGCAGGACAACGTGGCAGTTGCGGATCGCATGAAAGGTCAACTTGCGAAGCTGATTGAAGATGGCCGCAGTCGCAATTGAAATCGTTACGCTCACTCACTCCGCATATCGGACCGCTACGTCGGATCAGATCCAAACCGATTGGGCCCCTCGGTCCCTCTCAGACAACCGCACTCTATGAATTCCCAAATACTGCCCAAGTATGGAATCAGGGTAATCAGAATCCACCAACCTCGCTTGTCTCGATCATGCCATCGTTTCACTCGCAGGGCCAAAGTGCACCACACAAAGGGAATGAATGCAAAGATCATCCCGTTGAAGACCTCGTCCGACCCTTCCCCGAAAACAGCCATTAAGCCGAACATGAATGCTAGAAACAGCACGCCGACTAAGACCGATGCGCCCCAGTAGTATCGCCTGGGAATCCGGCCGTTGAACGAAAACAGAATCCACATCCAACCAGAATGTTCGGCCTGTTGATAGGGCAAGTCGCTAGTGTATGCTTCCGCTTCCGGCGATTGAAAAGGATTTGGGACATCGGTCATGCTTATTACTTTTATGTGAGCAGCTCTTGAATGACGTTGCCATGCACGTCAGTCAGCCGGAAATCTCGGCCTTGGAAACGAAACGTCAGCTTTTCGTGATCGATTCCGAGACAGCGCAGAATCGTCGCGTTTAGGTCGTGGATGTGAACCGGATTCTCTACGACGTTGTAGCTAAAGTCGTCGGTTTCGCCGTAGGTGATCCCGCGTTTAATTCCTCCACCAGCCATCAAGACCGTAAAGCACCGAGGATGATGATCTCGGCCGTAGTCTGTGTTCGTGAGCTTGCCTTGACAGTATGTCGTGCGGCCGAACTCGCCTCCCCAAACGACGAGCGTGTCGTCAAGCATCCCTTTCTGTTTGAGGTCTTTGATGAGCGCCGCCGTTCCTTGATCGACGTCTTTACATTGGAACCTGATGTCACGAGGCAAACTTCCGTGCTGATCCCAACCTCGAATGAAAACCTGAATGAATCGCACGTCTCGTTCGGCCATGCGGCGAGCCAATAGACAATTCGACGCAAATGTTCCTGGCTTTTTGACATCGGGTCCATACATTTCCAGAACTGATTCCGGTTCGTCCGAGATGTCCGTTAGCTCCGGCACTGACGTTTGCATTTGATACGCCATTTCGTATTGTGCGATCCGAGTTGCGATTTCCGGATCTCCAACCGTATGGAATTGTTGCTGGTTCAGATCCCTAAGACCATCGAGCATGCGGCGCCGCACAGTCGAATCGACGCCCGGTGGATCGGACAGAAACAGAACGGGATCGCCCTTCGTTCGCAAGCTCACGCCAGCGTGTTTGGATGGCAGAAAACCAGTTCCCCAAAGTCGTTCGTACAATGCTTGAGCGTCGCGTTTCGCGCTCCACGTTGAATGCATCACCATGAACGCTGGCAGATTTGCGTTGGCACTTCCAAGCCCGTATGAAAGCCACGCTCCCATACTTGGCCGCCCAGGGATTTGCGAACCGGTTTGGATGTAAGTGATCGCCGGGTCGTGGTTGATCGCTTCGGTGTGAACCGATTTCACGATGGCCATTTCGTCAGCGACGGTCGACATGTGCGGCAGCAATTCGCTCATCCACGCACCGCTGTCGCCGTGTTGAGCAAAACTGAATCGAGCAGGCGCGATCGGAAATCGAGTTTGGCCGGACGTCATCGTCGTAAATCGCTGGCCGTTGATGACCGACTCGGGAAGATCCTTGTCGAACATGTCGAGTAACTTCGGCTTGTGGTCGAACAGGTCAATCTGTGAAGGCGCTCCCGACATGAACAAGTAAATGACTCGCTTTGCCTTTTGCGGAAAGTGCGGCTTTTCGAGTACCCCGGACGACGCGGCCGAACCGGCGGTCGCGGCCATCGCGCCGTCTGACTGCAGCAACGATGCCAGTGCGGCAACACCGATTCCCGTACTAGTTCGGCTGAAGAAATGGCGTCGAGTCAGTTCAAGAGCGTGATTGGCGTTCATTGTTTCGAAATCGTTTCATCGAGGTTTAGAAGTGTGCTTGCGATCATTGTCCAAGCGGCGTGCTCGACACCGTCCAGCGATTTATCGCGTTGTGACTCGCCGACGGACAGAAGTTCCTTCGCAGCCTCTGAATCGTTTTTGTAGTGGTCACGGAAATCAGAGAGCATCGCTTTGACAACGCTCAGTTCGTTCGCGGTTGCGGATCGCGACGTCGCCCATCGATACGCGAACTCGATTCTCTGCTCGTCCGATTCTTCGGCAAGCATGATGCGTTCCGCGAAATGGCGAGCGATTTCGACGAATTGCTCACCGTTCATCATGGCCAACGCGGCCGCTGGCGTGTTCGTGCGAGGACGATTGACGGTGCAGTATTCGCGTGATGGAGCATCGAAGATTTGCATCATCGGTGGCGGTGACGTTCGCTTCCAAAACGTGTAGAGTCCTCGACGATACAGCGCCGGACCGGTGTCGCGTTTGAACCGAGCGGTATTGCTACTGGTGTATCCGACCGCGAACCAGAGTCCTTCCGGCTGGTACGGCTTCACGCTCTTGCCGCCTATTTGCTCGTTCAACAAGCCACTGATTAGCAGCGCGTTATCTCGAACCTGTTCCGCGTCCAGCCGGTGCCGCGGTCCTCTCGCTAGAAATCGGTTTTCTGGGTCGGCGTTGTATTCCGCCACAGTCGCAAACGACGATTGCCGATAGGTTGCCGAAGTCACAATCAATCGATGAAGGGCTTTGACATTCCAGCCCGATTCGATGAATTCGGTTGCCAACCAATCGAGCAAATCGGGATGAGACGGCCATTCACCTTGCGAACCGAAATCGCCCGTTGTTTTCACCAGCCCGGTGCCAAAGTGCTGTTGCCAGATGCGATTGACCGTAACTCGTGCGGTTAATGGGTGCGCTGGATCTACCAGCCACTTTGCGAGATCCAATCGGTTCGGACGTTCATTCGCCCGACTCAGAGGCGGCAAAACCTTCGGTACGTCTGGCTGAACTGGAGCGCCTTTCTGATCGTACTGACCGCGAACAAGAACATGGGCCTGCCGAGGAACTTCACTCTCGCGCATGATCAGCGTACTTGAGTACTCACTTTCAAGTTGCGTTTTCTTGTTGCGGACTTTCGATAGTTCAGCCCGCAGTCGTGCAAACTCGGGATCGCGAGTCGTCAAGAAGTGTTCCAGCAGAGTGGCTGTTTGCTGCTGCGTGCGGTCCTGCGGATCGAGTGCAAGCAATTCCTTAATTGGATCGATACCCGCTAACAAACCGACTTCGGCGGAAGAAAGCTCACGACCGTAAATACGAACGTCATCGATCAATCCTGTGAATGGAGCAGAATCGGTACGGCGGCCGATCCGCAGAGGATGACTGGATTTGATCGTGCCAGAAAGATTGTCGTGGGTTCGTTTGAGCTCTTGCTCGTCGCCATCGACGAAAATGCGAACTCCGGCGGCCTTGCCACTGCCATCGTACGTCACCATGACGTGTTGCCATTTTTCACGCGGAATCGGCTGTTTCGTGTTGACTCGGATGGCGTTGCCTTGTTCCCAGTCGTGGATCAAATGTGCAAACAGCTTTCCGCCGCCAACGTACAGGTCGTATCCTCGCACTGAACTACCGCCGTCCATTTTGGACACGACGGTCATTGCGCCGTTTTCGATACAGTAGATCCATGCTCCGTACGAAAACGCGTCGCCCGATTCGAACGCAGCCGTTTCCCCAACTTCGATCGTTGTTTGCCCATCAAAGCGAAATGCAGAACCGAACTTGCCAGCGTCCGAACTCG
This sequence comes from Planctomycetales bacterium, assembly GCA_020426925.1. Classification (GTDB taxonomy): domain Bacteria; phylum Planctomycetota; class Planctomycetia; order Pirellulales; family Pirellulaceae; genus JAGQPC01. The sequence goes on from JAGQPC010000220.1 coordinate 14,347, forward strand.
ATTTGCCGATCACTTTACCTTTGATGTCGCCAGAAAACGTCAGCTCATCGCCCTGAATCGATTCGAAATCGGCGAGCAAAATGTGATCTTGCGGTGGATGGTTCTGTACGTTCTGTTCGCGAGCTGATTTGTCCCACGCGTTAAACTCGGGCAGTTTCGATTGCTTTCGACCGTCAATGGCAGCTTGAGCAGATTCGATTTCACGTTCGATCGCGGCGAGCTGGCGAAGCTGGCTATCTGTCGGCGATTTGATCGATGGCGGAGGCAGTAGAGCGTTTCCATCCATCGCTTTTTCCGTCAAGCTAAAGAAAAAGGAGAACAGACCGTAGAACTCATTCTGCGAAATCGGATCAAATTTGTGATCGTGGCAAACGGCACATCCAGTGGTTAGACCTAACCACACAGTTGATGTCGTCTCGACGCGATCGACCGCGTATCGTACGTAGTACTCTTCGTCGATCGAACCGCCTTCGCCAGTGGTTACGTTGCAGCGATTGAAGCCGGTTGCGACGAGTTGATCGAGCGTCGGGTTCGGCAGCAAGTCGCCGGCGAGTTGTTCGATCGTGAACTGGTCGAACGGCATGTTTGAGTTGTAGGCTCGAATTACCCAATCGCGGAACGGCCAGATCGATCGTTCGTTGTCGAGATGCAAGCCATGAGTGTCGCCGTACCGCGCAGCATCCAACCAATGCCTTGCCATGTGCTCGCCGTAGCGAGGCGACTCCAGCAGCCGATCGACCAAGCGTTCATAGGCATCGGGGCCGCAGTCGCCTGCAAACCTTTCAACCTCTTCGGGAGTTGGCGGCAATCCCGTCAGGTCAAATGTGACTCGACGGATTAGCTGTTCGCGCGTTGCCTCTTCCTTCGGTGCAAGGCCAGCAGCCGATTGCTTTCTTGCAGTAAATCGATCGATCGAATTTCGAGCCCACGTCCCGCCAGCAGTCGGCAGAGCGGGGCGCCGAGGAGCAACAAACGCCCAATGCTCGGCCCATGGCGCGCCTTGACGAATCCAGTCTCGGAGAAGCTTTCGTTCGTTATCGCTTAGCGATTTACCTGAATCGATCGGCGGCATGCGCACGTCGGCGTCTGCGTGATCGATTCGCCGGATAAGTTCACTCGCTTCCGTATCGCTGGCAATGATTGCGGTGACGCCCGATTCAAGTTTCGCCGTGGCGATCGATTGAACGTCCAGTCGTAGATCGGACGCTCGTTCTTCTTCGTCGGGACCGTGACATCGGAAACATTTGTCCGAAAGGATCGGTCGTATGTCTCGGCTGAAGTCAATGTCTTGCGTCGTTTCATTTGCACGAGCGTCCATCGACATGAGTGTGATGGTAATGACCAAAACCAATTGATCGATGACTTTCAACTGGACAGCGATGCTTTTTGTGAAACTCGTTCGTAGTCCCGCCTTTAGGCGGAATCCGGCACGCGCTAGTTTTCCGCCTACAGGCGGGACTACGAACGGACTGCGGCAATGTCCAATTAACAACCTGCTCATTTTGGTGACGTCACGGGCGATGGACATGGAAGCGACAAACGTTCGGCATGAAGTACATATTACTACGGGCTATTCTCATTGTACGTGTCAAAGAGCCGGTTTGGAGCGGCAGTTGTTTTTGACAGCATTATCATCCCACGCAACGAGCAATTTTGCGAAATATGCAGTTTGCACGTTTTTCTTGCCGGCACCGGTGTACTCGCGGGCGTGCCGGTGAATATCCAATAGAGGCAGAGGCAACCGGCCAGCAGCAAGCTCCGGAGGGCGCCCATGTCACTTGGTTAGCCCCACCCAGCTCCCTGGAGCTTGCCCTTGGCCGTCTCTTTCTGCTCATCCCAAGGCTGGACGAACGGAATCCAATCCCACAGTTCTGAATCCGCGCGCCATGCTACAATGAAGCTGATTTCTCAGTTATTGATCACTTCTCGTAAGTTCGCAATGAAACCCGCCCACCCACCGGACGAAGAAAATCGCGATCCGTTCGAAGCACTGGCCGAGGAATTTGCCGAGCTGATTCGCAACGGTGCTGAGCCGTCTATCGACAATTATCTCCAGCGGTACCCAGATCTGGCGGACCAAATTGAAGACCTGTTTCCTCTAATTCAACAGTTTGAACAACCGAAGCTCGACACGTCGCTATCGGCCGCCGGAAACAACGATTCCAATCCTAATCGTGGGAAACGGACGGACGATCACGCGGGCAAAACGAAAACGTACACGGACCTTGATTCGTCCGACGCGGCGTCGCGAGATTCTAATTCCAGCCGCTCAGACGATTCACAAGTCACCGATATCAAGACCGTTGGTCGCTATGAAATCAAGCGATTGCTTGGGTTTGGCGGTTTCGGACGAGTCTACTTAGCATTCGATTCAGAGCTGCAACGTTCAGTCGCGATAAAGATGCCGAGCGATGCCGTTCACGACAAGATCGACGCGAACGAATTCAATCGCGAAGCCCGAATTGTCGCGCAGCTGGAACATCCGTCTATCGTTCCGGTGTACGACATCGGCGAAGACAATGGCCGAGTTTACATTGTCTCGCGTTACATTCGCGGCAAGAACCTTTCGGATGAAATTGCAGAGCGACCTTTGACTCGACATGAAGCCGCTCGCGTCGTCGAACTAATCGCGGAAGGTTTGCATTACGCGCACTCGAAAGGACTCGTGCATCGAGACATCAAGCCGGCAAACATCCTTCTGGACGAACAAGGAACGCCGTTCTTAACCGACTTCGGCATCGCACTCACCGATCAAGACGTGGCCGAATCGGTCAAGCATGCCGGAACGCCTCGCTACATGAGTCCCGAACAGGCTCGCGGTGAAGGTCATCTGATCGATGGTCGTTCGGACATCTTCAGCCTTGGCATCGTCTTGCACGAATTGCTAACCGGCGTAACGCCATTTCGCGGCAAAACAATTCGGGACGTTTTGAAACGCATCATCAGCGCGCGAGCCAAGCCGCTCCGGCAATACGATTCGACAATTCCCGTCGAACTGGAACGGATATGTCTCCGCGCACTGGCGAGACATCCATCCGACCGCTATTCGACTGCGTTCGATTTCGCCGAAGATCTTCGTGCGTACATTGCGGAAAGCAATCCGGTCGACGGCGCTACGTATGCGAATCGCGGCACCGGAACCGTTGGACTCACCGATACCAATAGCACCTCGGCGGCACTTCCCGCCGTTGTCCCAAAAGGGCTGATCGCGTTTGACCAGAACGATGCCGATTTCTTTTTCCAGTTGCTGCCTGGCCCGTTCGACCGCATGGGAATTCCAGATAGCGTCCGATTTTGGAAGCATTTGATCGAGTGTCGCGAGCCAGAACAAGCAGTTCGCATTGGCGCGGTGTACGGTCCGTCCGGGTGCGGAAAATCGTCGCTCATTCGCGCCGGTGTGTTGCCTCGTTTAGATTCATCTGTTGAAACGCTAACGATAAACGCGACCGCTGATCTTGCGCATAGACTGCTGGATTCTGTTGAGCGTCGATGGCCCAAATTGAAGCCCAATGGGGGTGTTGGCACTTCACCCGAGGAACGGCTCGTCGATGCTTGCCTGCGTCTTCGCCGCGACATTGCCCCAGAGAGCGGCCAGAAAATCACGCTCGTTATCGATCAGTTCGAGCAGTATTTGCATTCCACAACGGAAACCGATTCGCTCGCCGATGCTCTGCGGCATTGTGACGGAGTGAATTTGCAAGCGATTGTTGTTGTTCGCGTTGACTATTGGCTTGGCCTCAGCCGATTCATGCAGCAACTTGAGCCGCGACAATTGGACGCGACGAACAGTCGCATGGTCGACCTCTTTGATGTTCGTCACGCTCGAACTGTGCTTAAGAATTTTGGGCGAGCGTACGACGCGTTGCCATCGTCAGAACTTTCCGAAAGTCAAAACCAGTTTCTAGATCAGGCGATCGAACAGCTGCAAACGGACGATAAGGTCGTCGCAGTGCGTCTTTCTCTGTTTGCCGAAATGATGAAAGATCGCGTTTGGGAACCGGCAACGCTTCGCGATCTTGGTGGCGTGGAAGGAATTGGTGTCCAGTTTTTGGAGGAGTCTTTAGGGGACCACTCGACCAGGCCTGAAGTGAAGCAACATCGCACAGCAATTCGTAGCGTGTTGCAGAGGTTACTGCCGGACGATTTTAGCGAATTGAAAGGAGAGCTCAGAACCGGACATGAACTGCAAATCGCAGGCAATTACGGAGAACGACCAGATGACTTCGAAACGGTTCGCCGCCTACTGGATACTGATTTGCGATTGATCACACCTGTAGTTGAACTGGACGAACAGAACACAGAACCGAATGATGTTTCGGGGGCAAAGTTTCAGCTGTCGCACGATTTCCTTGTCCCAGCGATTCGTGAATGGCTGACTCTTCACCAACAATCGACGCCCGCAGGTCGTGCTCGATTGAAGCTTGAAGAATGCACGAAACTCTGGCTGAGGAGGCCCACGGACGCGATGCTCCCTGATTTGGCAACGTATATGTCGATCAGGACTCGCGTTCCCAAACGAGTCTGGACGCCCGATGAACAAAAGCTGATGCACACCGCAACACACCGACACATCCGCCGCTGCTCGGCCTGGGCCGCTTCGATTGGATTTTGTGTGGCCGCTGTGATGATTGCCGGTCGGATTGCTCGACAGCGAGAAGCAGAACATCTCACCACGACGTATCTGAATTCCAGCGTCGCGAATTTTCCAGCAACGTTGGAAAAGCTCACTCCACATTTGAGCCGAGCGAGGGCTGCGCTAGAGGCGGTCGAGGCGCCTACCAACAGATCGGATTCTCAGCAACGAGCCCGACATCTTCGCGCCGGCGTCGCCCTTTTGCAGGTCGATTCGAAACGCGCGGACGTGATCGCTGACTACATGATCGACACATCAGATTGGACGGAGTTCACGATTCTCGACGAGTACATGCTTCCGCACAAAAGCGTTCTTGTAGACAGCGCATGGACAACGCTCGGCGATGCCTCGGCACCCGATTTGTCTCGACTAAATGCTGCGACGATTGTTGGAAGACATGACGATTCAGAAAACCTGCTTGCGAGGTTTCGCGATGTTGCCGACTCGTTGGCGACTCCGTTGATTTATCGTTCGTTGGAACGCAACCGAACGGAGTCTCTGAGTCCCGTTGGAGAACTTCTTGCGCCAGGGTTGTGGCAATTCGCTCTGAACGAAGAAAACGACGATCAACTGCGGCGACAGGCGGTTGCATTGGTGCTCGATTATTCATCCACAGCCAACGACATCAAGTTCCTAGTGCAAGCGAGGCGCGAGCATCTTCGGATGATGACAGACCACATTGTCTTAGATCGCGAACACGCGTTATCGGTGATTCGTGAACGGCTGCCAACGCTGCAAGACGCTCGCGCTATCGCGATCGCTCGATCCGCCGCTTTCCGCCTGGGCGGTTTTACCTTGGCAACAGCGACGTTTGACGTCGGAGACGATCCTCTCGAGCGAAACTTCTTCATCAGCTTTTTGCGAGAAATTCCGGTTAACGCATCAGAGCTTATCGCCTCGATCAAACACGAAAAGAATCCAGTAAGACTTCTCGGATTGGTTCTCGCTGTGGCAGATAGTAAAGGTCATCTTTCGGATGACGATCGAAAAGTCGCGATTGAGTTGACCAAGAGGATACTCCTTAATCACAAAGACTCGGGAGTTCACGGTGCTTGTGCGTATCTGTTGAACACTTGGCAAGTTGATGGTTGGAAAGATGACGTTGCCGCGCTAGCGACGAGCGATCCGCCGATCGAAGCTGGATCTTGGTTTGTGAATTCACAAGGGCAGACGTTTTCCGTCATCAGCGCAGGGACCTTTGAACAGGGATCGAGCCCAGACGATCCGTACTATCTGCATCCTGCGGAAGCACTTCATCCAGTGACAATGAATAGAACGTTTGCAATCAGCACTACGCCGGTCACTTTCGAGCAATTCGACAGGTGTCGGTCGATCAAGAACAGTCCGATCGAACACGACAGAAACGATGCGGAGGGCGGACCAGCTTGCAAGATATCATGGTTTGACGCGGCCGCTTACTGCAACTGGCTCACGTTGCAGGACGGGATGACAGAAGATGATTTGTGTTACGAGCCAAACATCAAAGGAGAGTATGGTCCAGAGATGAAGTTCGCGGAGAAGCATCGATTGAAGCGAGGCTATCGTTTGCCAACACAATCCGAATGGGAATTCGCATGCCGAGCAGGTGCTCCTCCAATTCGAAATCGCTACTATGGCACGTCGGACGAATTACTCGGCGAGTATGCGTGGTGTGAAACGTATGACAAGCCGCAACCGGTCGGAATGTTGAAACCAAATGCGATCGGATTGTTCGACATGCTTGGCAACGTCCATGAGTGGACGGCAACTCATCGCGGAAAACGCGGGGGTCGACACATTTTGAATTTGGATCCAATGGTTATGCGAGGTGGATCGTTTCAGACCGATAAAAAATATGTCCGCGACGCTTGCATGTATTTTGAGGATGCGCGAACTCATGGTTTTTCATGTGGCTTCCGAATCGTGCGGACATTGAAGGCGGAATCCGATAGCGAGAATTCGGCGACACTGGGAGACTGATTGCAACGGCGTTGATTGCGAATATCACGTCGACGTGTATGATTGTTCCATCGAAAGCTGCTCGTTCAACTTCCCAGATCACGGCTGCGTTGCACCACCGAATACGTCCCAAATACAACGAAAGGTATTTGCACATGAGATTTATTTCCCGAGCTTTGGCGATCACTTTAACGCTTTGTTTGCTTTCATCTGGATATGCAGCTGACAAAAGCGTCGATCTTGTTGGTGTATGGCACGCGACAGCATCAACCGACAGTGGCGATCGCGAACTTACGTGGACCTTCAAAGAGGACGGTGGCAAGATTTCGGGAACCAGCCTCGATCACGAAAGTGACGACCAGCGTGACCTCGATCGCATCACGGTCAAGGATAAGGCCGTGACAATTGAAGTCGATATTGAGGTTGATGGTAACAAAGGGATCATCAAGATCGCTGTCGAAGAGAAGTCTCCTGGTGAGCTCGTCGGAAAATGGAGCGTCGAAGATCGCGGCGGCGCACAGTTTCTGAGTGGTGATATCACGGCAAAGAAGGAAGTTGAATTCGCGGGCAAGTGGGATGCATCCGCGACGCTGCCCGATGGAGGCACAATTGACACCGAGTTGACCCTGAAGGGCAAGAATTCTTCTTTGAAGGGGAAAATCGTTGGCAACAGCAACGAAATCGATATCGACACAATCACGGTTGATGAGGGTAACATCAAGCTTGAATTCGAAGTCGAAATGGACGGTAATAAACTCGATGTCGTCGTCAGTGCGAAAGCGAAAGACAGCAGTAAGCTCGATGGCAAGTGGGCTGTCATAGGCGACGATGGTAATGAAGCGGCTGATGGTAAATGGACAGCCAAACGCCAGCCTTTGAACTTTGCCGGTGAGTGGACGTATGTCGCCACGGTTCCCGGCCGCGACGCCTATGAAGGTGTGCTGACACTCAAGTCCAACAACGGCAAGTACGCCGGAACTTCGAAGGGCAACGACACCGAAGGTCGAGAGCTAACGAGCGTGACGATTGATGGCAAATCCATCACCTACACCGTGACGATAGAGGTGGAAGGAATCAAAGGAACGATCACGGTCGAATCCACGCTACAAGATGACGGCTCGCTAAAGGGAGAGTGGAACCTCGTCGATACTGATGGGACTGAAGTCGCACGTGACTCGTGGAAAGCGACCAAGAAGTAGTCGCATCGGATACATTCAGACAATCAGTCCCGTGTCCGCCAATGCGTGTTATTTGTTTGCTGGGTCCGACGCGGTTCCGATTTGTTGGCGTGGGTCCAATTCTGCAATGATTTATTGTGTGCGAAATTGCGCGCATACAGCGGAAGATGGGCGACATCGGGCAATTCATCGGGCAAGTGTGCGATAATTTGCTTGATAAACTCAGCGGCACACCATCTGCGTACTTTGGATTATTGTATGATTTCTCGAAGGGAGACAAAAATGTGCGACTCAAAAACCTCTCATTCGAAAAATAAGGCCAAAAGAGCACAGTCAGCTGAATGCAACAAGGACGAGAGGCAAGCAGAACCGGAAGCGGATGAAGCATCCAAAACGGGCTGTGAAGTTTACCCAAAATCGCACAGAAAGCCTGTGCCAAAGCGGTTCGAAGGAACTCGCGAATTCTAATTCGTTGATCAATGAGCCAGGAGAATATCTATGAACATTAGGCCGTTTATTGAATTGCCTGAGAAAAACTTAGAAGCGTTTGCGGAAGAACGGATCGATTTAGTTCTCGGTCGTTTCGCGGATCGTATTGCACACTTCGACATCCATGTGCGAGCGGAGCATTCGACTCATGGTGCAGAGGAGTACTTGTGCACATGCGATGTAAAGCTGCATCCGCGAGGGACGATTCACGTCCACGCAAACGAGTCTTCAGCTCAAAACGCAATTATTGCGGCCGTCCATCGCGCTGAAACGGTTCTGGCCAAGACTGTTGATCGTGGACATCGCTCAAAAGCTGTGCGACACAATGGTGGCGGTGTCCGACATTTAAACGATGCCCTGGATTCAGAAGATCCTTCAGAAGATGCTTCTCTAAACGTGTCAGAAGAGTGAGCTAAGAAGTACTCGACGTTCGAAGTCCAATGCCGGAGCATGTGAATTTGCCTTCGCAGCCACTGCCAAGGCGGCCCCTGTTTTATACGTGTAGTTCGAACTATCGCTTAAATTCCAGTATTTGAAAGAGCATTCGCGATCCGGCCGATCAGCTCAGCTGCTTTCGGATGGTCGGCTTCCCATGATAGCACCATCGAGCGCAGCAACGTAGCAAGCGAATGTGAATCACTTGACGATTCCTGACCGTCGTCAAGCAACCGGTGGATGTCTGCCGTTACATCGCGAAGTTGACGCGCTGAGTCCTCGTCCACATGCTGAGCGGACGCCAGGTGCTCGTGTAGCTTTTCAATAGTCTCGAGTAGCTCGGATTTATCCATAGCGGATCTTCCTCAGGTCTTCAGGACAAGTGTCTCCACGAAGGAAATATAGACGCAGTTACGTGACATGACTACGGGAAAGCTGGCCAACCAGGTTGCATTTCTCGATTCGACCAAGTAACAAGCGGCCCTCCAAATCCTTGCAAGCGCGTCGCAGTTGTGTCACTTCCGTTCCGAGATCGCTCGGTTGGCACGGTGCTTGCAATGTCTGTCGTGGCTACGAGATTCTTTGGCAAGAAAGTCGTCAAAGGCTTATGTTGACTGGACGTAGGGCAGTTGTTGGAAGTTTGTGGCTGTTTCAAGTAGCTGACGTCTATCCACAAATCGAGAATCGCGAGCACAAAGGATGTGAAAATGAAATGGTTTAACAATAAACGAATTCTGGTTCCGTTCGATTTTTCGGACGCGTGCTTGGACGCGATTGGTGTGGCCAAGGCCCTGGCTGTTGACACTTCAGACATTCACGTCATCCACGTGCTCGAAAACTTACCAGCCACATCACCGTTGTCGATTTGGGATCCCGAAGCTGACGAACATCGGAAGGAAACGGCACGAAAAGCCATCAAGGACAAGTTGGCGGATCTGGATATTTCTAACGTTCATTTGGACGTCAGCATTGGCAATCCAGCCCGAGTTGTTGCTGACCTCGCAAAGGACATTGAGTGTGGACTGATCATCATTCCTTCGAACAGCCGTTCAACTATCGAACGTTTTTTAATCGGTTCGGTTGCCGAACGCGTCGTCAGACTGGCACCGTGTCCGGTATTGGTCCTCAAAAACGGCGTATAGTCGATCGCGATTCCTCGTGGCACTGCACTTTGGGTACAATCAATTATGCCTGGCCGATTGAGCCTGGTTGCAACAACAACGGATACCCAAAAGAACCGTCATGTCCGAACAGTCATTGCTCGAGGCAATACTCAACAACGCTGTCGATGCGGTTGTCACGACCGACGATAAAGGAACTATCGAGTCTGCTAATCCCGCCACCGAGCGAATGTTTCAATACGAAGTCGCGGAATTAGTGGGACAAAACGTTACCATCCTGATGCCCAGCCCTTATCGAGAACAACATGGCCAGTATATGGCCGACTACATGGAGTCCAAACAGCCGAAAGTAATTGGGCTCGGTCGCGAAGTTCTTGGCCGTCGAAAGGATGGTCAAACATTTCCTATCCATTTAGCGGTCAGCGAAGTGACCTTCGGAAATCGAAGCGTGTTTACCGGAATCATCCGCGACGTGTCGGATCTAAAAAAGATTGAACGAGAGCTGGCGGAACTCAACAGTCAATTAGAGCAACGAGTGCAAGAGCGGACGAAACAGTTAGAAGCCGCCCAAGAACAGCTGGTGCAGAAAGAAAGACTTGCGACGCTTGGCCAAGTGTCAGGGGGAATGGCTCACGAGATTCGAAATCCACTCAACGCCGTCAAGACCTCGGCCTATTATCTTCTTCATGCCCAGAATCCGCCCGAAGAGAAAGTGCGTCAACACCTGGAGCGAATCGATCGTCAGGTCACCCTGATCGATAACGTAGTGACCGCGCTTTCCGATGTGGCGAGACTGCCTGAACCGAAAATGCGTCAGATCAATTTGGCAGCAATGCTCGAACAGATTCTGACTTCCGTGGAATTTCCAGCTAGTGTAAAACCAGTCTATACGGGACCAGCAGATCTACCGCGTGTGCTTGCCGACGAACATCAGCTCCCAATCGCCTTTCGTAATTTGATTCGAAATGCCCGAGACGCCATGCCTTCAGGTGGAACACTCGAAGTCATAACGGACGTGGTTGGCGACCGTGTCCGCGTTCAAGTAATCGATGAAGGTGTCGGAATACCACCAGGTGATTTGGAACGAATTCTAGAACCGCTATACTCGACGAAAGCTCGCGGATTAGGGTTGGGCCTGGCGATTACGCGAACGATTCTTAGCAAGAATCGCGCTGAGTTGTTGGTTGAGAGCGATCTCGGACAAGGCAGTACTTTTACGGTGCTGTTGGATCGAGTTCAGGAGAAAACGAATTGAACGACACGAAGTCCATTCTTGTTGTCGATGATGACGAAGACATTGCGGCTAACATGAACGATATCCTGAGTGACATGGGGTATCGAGTCGACGTAGCTCACAATGGCGAAACCGCTCTGAGCCATCTTACGCGCAAGGCCTACGACATCGCGTTGCTCGACTACAAAATGCCTGACGTCGACGGTGCGACACTCTTTTCGCAAATGAAGCTGCTACAGCCTGGCTTAGCAGCGATTATGATCACCGCATTTGCTAATAGTGAAGATGTCCGTCGAGCGACGTCGAACGGTGTGACTAACGTGTTGCGAAAACCGGTTGACTTGCCGCAACTCTTCGAATCGATCGCTGACGTTTGCGATCGGCCACTTGTGCTGATCATTGACGACGATGACGACTTTAGTCATTCGCTCGAAGACATTTTACGCGAACACAACTATCGAGTTGGCAGGGCTACCGACGTAGCTCAAGCAAATGAATGCCTCGCTACGCTCAGATTTGACGTTGTCGTGCTTGACCTGCGACTCGGCAATCATACGGCGGAGAAAATCCAATTCGGCGGCAACCAGTGGCCGACCGCCATTCTGACAACTGGGTACACGTCAGAAATGTCTAGCCTGATCAAATTGCTGCAAGAGCGTGGCGTCAAAGCTGTGCACAGGAAGCCCGTCGATACAGACGATCTACTGCGAGATGTGTCGAACGTCGCTCAATCAGCTCGCTAAGCTTCGCCTGACCTGTTCTGGTCTTTGTCCGTATCGGCTCGCAAACAATCGAGACGTTTTGCAAACAGTGAATCGACGACGAGGACAGCACTAGTTTGCGGTTTCAAAGTATCGTTCGAGGAAACCGACGATCCTACTGAGCAGTCAGTTGCCGAGTTTTCTCCGGGCGATACGGTAGAGTTTTTCTGTTCCGGACCAACCTGCTTCGATTGCCTGGTCACGACTTCCCATGAGGCCGGGAAGTCCAACTGGTTGTGTTGCGGTCCGGCACCGGAAACATAGGTCCCGAACGCGAACGCGTTCACGAGATCGCCCGAGTCGAAATCACCAGTGCAATCCCAGTCACCTTCTGCCCACGTTGAATTCCGTATCACGCCGTCATCGTATTCATTCGCTTTGAAGACAAGCACAAGGTCACCTGAGTCAAACTGGCCGTCCAAATTCGAATCGCCGATGGAGGTGCCGATCACCGCCTCTATCAAATAGTCAAAATCAACTCCGTTTATACTACCGCTGCCATCAATGTCAAAACGTGAATCAGTGTCACCGTGTTGGACGGCTGAACACAGTATGTCGATATCTTCGACGCCAACTTGGCCATCGGCGTTGAAATCGCCTTCGACATCAGCCGGTAAAACCTCGATTATGACGGTAGCTTCAGCGGATCCTTCGTTGCCATCTAGCGCGCGATAGGTAAAGCTGACGGCATCTTCGTGTTCGCCACTGTGCAAGTAGGAAAACGATCCGTTCTGGTTCAATGTCAATTCACCGTGAACTGGCCCGGTAACCAGTTCAACGGTGAGTGCGTCTCCATCAACGTCCAAATCGTTGCCTAGCACACCGGGAGCAGCAACCGCAAGTGCTCCACCTTGCTCGAGCGAGTACACATCATCATTCGCGGTCGGAGCATCGTTGAGCGGATCAACAAAAACTGAGACCGTAGCCGTGTCACTGCGCGTTCCATCCGACACTTGATAGACAAACGAGTCGGCCATCACTTCTTCGCCATTATGCTGGTACGCAAATGCTCCATCGCTGTTGAGCTGCAATGTCCCGTGTTGCGGACCGGAAACCAGCGACGCGGTTAGGACGTCGCCTTCTGCATCAGAATCGTTGGCAAGGACACCAGCGGGGCCGACGCTTAGCAGGCCTCCTTCTTCAACAAAATACGCGTCATCTACCGCGACCGGCGAATTGCCGGTAAGCATTCGGCGGTATTCCAAAGATTCGCACCACAAACGGCGTTGAAGATTTTTAGCCCGCACGCGTTTTGCCAGCCAAAATGAGAGACGTTTCATACAGTTTTACTCATGGGTAGGCGGGTCTGTTTCGAAACGACAACGGCTCGCGACGCCCGTTTTTCAGTGGCCAACAAAGCAAAAGCCGACAAAATGATTGACTTCATTGCGACATTTCGACAACGTAGAACGATGCGAAACGTACACGCACTCCTTTATTGATGATGCTCGGCTTCTCCAATTCCGGCAACAATGGTGGTTACCGAATGTGAGGATCAGCACGTCGGTTTGGGACTGTTACGCGGGTTGGCTTCGCAAACTTATCACCCAGTTGGGGGTTGCTTCAGCCTTGAGTTCTTCACAGAGTTCCGCTTCGTGACACGGCAAACCAACATGGCACAGCCATTGCTTTGGTTGGTGACGTTCTCAAATCCTATTCAAAACGTTCTTATCAGGAATACCGCCCATGGCTAGTTACCAAAGGCTTGAAACTGAAAAATACTGGTACGAAGTGCAGCTTGAACGTGAGGCCGAAGAGAAAACAAATCGCCGCCGCAAGACGGGCGAGAAGGTCGCGTTCTACGCCGCAGCGATTATCTTCGCCATCGTTGGTTTTGTCGTCGCAATCCAGTTCTTCATTTAAGGTGGTTTCCTGCTTTCGCGATTGACGCTGTTAATAACAGCCGATTTGCCCGATCTACAATTGCGATAAGATGTTGCTCCTGTCATTCGGAAGGGAGCAACATTGAAAATCGAATCAAAATTCACAAAGGCTACTCTGCACGCGCTGTTCCCTACGCTCATCTATCAAGACCAGCTAGACCAGCATTCTGAATTTCACCAGGCATTCACGTCACTCGATGACGAACATTTCTTCTCGCCCTCAACCGCTGGCGGAAAGCGGCATCATGCCGGCGAATACCATGGGCGGATTCTGCTACACAAAGAGCCGTCATTGCGTCCGTTCTTTGAATGCCTAGCCCTCCACGTTGGCAGATATTTGCGTGAATTGGGAATGCGCACAGACGTGTTTGAAATGCAATGCCTCAAAAGCTGGTTAGTGCTCTGCGATCCGGAAGACGAAGACGAACCTGAGGCCATGATCGCTCACAATCATTCGTGCAGCGATATTTCATGGGTCTACTACGTCGACGTTCCGGAAGATTGCCCAGCGATTCAATTTCACGCAGGGCGAAAACTCGGCAACCAGTTGTTCGAATCTGGTTTTCACTTCGATTGGAACGATTCGACAAAGTCAGCGGTTAAGACGTTCAACTGCTGGAATAGCGAAACGTGGTCGATCCATCCGAAACAGGGAGACCTGTTGCTCTTTCCCGGCCACCAGTTGCATTCGGTCGAAGCCAACTACAGTAAACGACGCCGCACGTCAGTTGCTGGTGACATCGCGTTGACATTACGGAAGCAACAAAAGGATTTAGAGTACGGAAGAACGTCGCCCGAGCATTGGCTGACGCTTAGTCTAGGTGACAACGAGCACTAGTAGTTCAACGCATCTTAGTTTTCGAATAGCTCGTAGTTGGTCTTGCTAAAGATCCCGTTTAGCAACGTCCAGCACCCGAAGATTAAGCTGACGCAGAGTACTAGGCAATTCGCTCGCGAACGCCTTCGCTTCTTGTTCTTTACGATATCACGGAACGTTTGCGCGGTTCAACCGCCATGCTGGACGCAGCTAAAGTTAGTCTTCGCCGCGAGGCTCGTTTCGCGCGATAAGGTTGCACCTTTTGAACCACAGACACTCTCAACGAAGCACTATTCGGCATATGCTGGTTGTCGTGCGTATTTGGTAACCAGCGCTAGTAGCTCTTTCCGGTTGATCGGTTTGGTCGTAAAGTCGTCGCATCCCGCATTGAGACATTTGTCACGGTCACCTGACATGGCGTGCGCTGTGAGTGCGATAATAGGCCCGCGGTAGCCGGCATCTCGAAGTTTCCGAGTCGCTGAATATCCGTCCAACACCGGCATTTGCATGTCCATTAATATGACATCAAATGCATCTTTCGAGGAAGCATTCGACAAAACCAAGTCACGCGCAATCTGGCCATTCTCGGCCAGGGTCATCACGGCTCCGACTTTCTTCAACATGAACGACACGAGAAGTTGATTGTCACGCTGATCCTCGGCCAAAAGAACGCGAACGCCTTCCAAGTCCTGATCGCCCTCTGGCTGTGGTTGCTCTTTGGCGGGTTGAATTGGCGTATTCATCGTTTCATTGCCACTGGGTTTTATCAGCGGAACGCCCACAGTATCGCCAGTTTCAATTGACGCCATAAATATGCTCCCTTCCCCAAAGGTTGACTCAATATCAATTTGTCCACCGAGCATTTGCACCAGGCAATTTGAAATACGCAGCCCGAGACCAGCTCCACCGAATCGGCGGGTTGTCGATGAATCCGCTTGTGAAAACGCGTCAAACCGAGCAATCGTGTCACGTTGCTCTGGCGTCATTCCGATTCCCGTGTCAATCACGCGAAACTGCAACAGCCCCTGACGTGCGTCGTGGGAAATCCGGATGGTTACGGAACCTGCCTCCGTAAACTTGATCGCGTTTGCGACGAAATTGAGCAGGATTTGACGTACACGAGTAGGATCTGATTGAATCGAAGCGGGGATCGGCGTGTCGTACTCAACATTCAGGCTTAGTCCCTTCTCGGTGGCGCGGGATTCCAGCAGCGCCGTAACTTCGTCAACAATTTGAGCTGGTTGCATGGACAAAATTTCGACGGCCATCTTACCGGCTTCGATCTTTGACATGTCGAGGATGTCGTTGACGATTGTTAGCAGGTGCTCGCCGTTCCGACGAATCGTTTGCAGGGCGCGAATTTGGTCGGGATGCGTCGATGCGGATGTAAAGTCAGAAAGCATCAAGTCGGCGTAACCGAGAATCGCGGTCATCGGTGTGCGAATTTCATGACTCATGTTGGCAAGAAACTCGCCTTTTGCGTGACTGGCGTTTTCGGCAGCAGCCTTCGCTGCCTTCAATTCCGCTTCAATATCCGCGCGTTCCAGTTCGGCTGCTGCTCTCGCTGCAAACATCCCAAGTGTCGCATGTACGTCGATGTCGTCTCCGATTGGCGCGGAATGGACGACCATCATGATGCCAATTGGTTCGCCACGGTTGCTGACGAGCCGGATGCCTGCATAACTCTCAGCCCCCATGTCGGCGAGTATCTTGTCTTCTGGATAAGCCGCAGCAACATCACATTCGTGACGACAATATGCATCGTCGTACGCAACAGCGCAGGGCGTTCCAGTCAGGTCGTACGTGAACTGCTCAACTGGCTGACCGTTCATCCAGCCACCAACCATCGTGGCCAATTGACGACCGTTCTCATCAGTCGACTGCCTGGCGACGCCTGCGAAGTCGACGCCGAAGACTTCTGCTACAGACGCGGCCAGCCTAGACAGCGTTTCGTGTTCACTGTCAAAGACTGCGAGCGACGCAGCGTTGCGCAAGGCAATTCCTTTTCTGGTGGATTCATCGATATCGACGTGAACTCCGATCATTCTTTTGGCTGTGCCATCCGTGCCACGTTCCACGACCTCGCCGCTGTCACGAATCCAGCGCCACAGTCCGTCCTGCCTGCGCACTCGGTATTCATGTGCGTAAGTCGGGTCTACTCCATCAAGGTGACGATCCATGGCAGCTTGCATACTTTCTAAGTCATCGGGATGTACTAGCCCATACTTGGTTGCCAGTGACATTCTGAGTTCGCCAGGTTCGTACCCAAGCATCGTGTAGAACGTGTCGCTGAAATGGATTTCTCCGGACGACACGTGCCAATCCCAAAGCCCGATTTTGGATGCTCGCGTCGCCAGATCAAGTCGGCTCTGGTCCGTGTGATGTTCATCAATATCGGTGATCGAGCCTGACATCCGTATCGCTCGATTCGATTCATCCCGTGTCGCTTGGCCACGCATGCGAAACCACCGGAAGCTACCGTCATTCAATTGTAGCCGGCACTCAAAGTCATACGGCGCGTTGTGTTCGAGATGTTTTTTCCTTGCAGCAATTGCAGTCGCGAGATCGTCCGGATGAAGCCGCTCGACATACGTTTCATAGAAAGGCTTAACTTCGTCAAACTCTTCCGGTTTGAATCCAATCAGTCGCTTGAACTGGTCGGAGTACCAAATCTCTCCCGTAATCAGGTCGTGATCGAACAGTCCGTCCGACGAACCTGAGATGGCGTGCTCAAAACGATCCTGCTCCTGTACAAGTTGTTCACGAGCTTCTTCCAGTTCAGCTACGGCCCGTTTCTTGTCGGTAACGTCGAAACGCAGTGAAATAAACGCGGTGATATTCCCGTTCGCGTCGAACTGTGGAACGTGTGTCGCATCCACCCAATACAACGAGCCATCTTTGGCTCGGTTACATACTTCTCCTCGCCAAACGTTGCCCGCGGAGATCGTCTGCCACATTTCTTTCCAGAACGAGGTGGGGTGATGCCCCGAATTGACAATTCGATGATCCCGGCCGACAAGCTCCTCTTTGCTGTAACCGCTGATGATGCAAAACCCTTCGTTCGCGTCGACGATCTTGCCTTTGCTGTCGGTCATGGAGAAGAGCGTGTGCTTGTCGAGCGTGTCCCACAAGCTTTCCAATTCATGGAGCGCGTGACTCGCTCGCTCCGATAACTGAGTCGATTCGAGCAACAGATCGTGAAGCGTCTGGTCGCCAACTCTGACCTTTTGCGCCACCTTATATCCGTAACTGGCGACTGCGACGACAATCACGACAATCATTGCCGCAATCAAGTATTCCAGGCTTCTAATGGACTTGGTCTGATTTGCCTGGTCCTTGAAATTGCGTGCTTGGATCTCGCGAACCAGCGTGCCCATTTCACGAATCGCCGCAGCGACATTGGCATTCTTTCGATCCATCGAGGCCATTTTTGAGCCGGCTTCGGCTGACTCGTTGTTTCGGAAGTGGTCGAAGATCTCGGCCTGCACGATGTTCATCTGATGCATGGCATCGGCGATGGCATCAAGTTGGACAACAAGCGGCGCTGCCTCGACGACATCGACGTTGTCTCGCAAGTCATTCCGTGCTTGCGACAACACGGATTGGAAACGGTCCAGCGCTACTTGCTGTTCTGCGAGTTCGGTCGGGACGTCCATGGTGTCGAAGACTTCGTTGCCAGGCATGTTGACTTCCGTAGCCAACTCAGCAAGCGAAGCATAGACGCCCAATCGCTCTGCCCACTGGCGATTGATAGCAACCGACTCGGCGAAGCTCGACTTGAGTGAATGATTCAAATACAAACTACCCGACACGGTCAGAACGTCGAACGCCGCAAGCACGAAGTACAGCAGGTGCCACCTGGGGCGACTGGGCGCAGCGTGCCCCTTGATGGCGTCCGAAATGGGCGCAGCTTTCAGCTTGTCTTTCGAATGTATTGTCAATTCCGCTGCCCCATCGCGCACGTCACGATTGCCACTTCGTAACAATGCACCAACTAAAGAATCGCAAAAACGTCGCTTACGCTGAGCGATGGAGCAAACCGCGCGCTGCCTAAACGCCTCCGATGCGGTTCCTACTGCTCATACGACCAGCGGAATCGTTCGAACTGAATCAGTCGATCGCTGATGGGCAAATCGTGGTCAGGCCAGATGGCGTCACGCCTTGCGACACCTACGCGCTAAGACGAAAGTCAGCACCAGATAGGCGGACACATGCATCGAAGTTGGTTCAGGGACGGTCTGCGTGAGCCAATCGAGATACACCTCTAAATTCGTATAGCCACCGCCGCTCAGATTTG
Organism: Planctomycetales bacterium; assembly: GCA_020426925.1. Classification (GTDB taxonomy): domain Bacteria; phylum Planctomycetota; class Planctomycetia; order Pirellulales; family Pirellulaceae; genus JAGQPC01. Next base: position 33,133 of record JAGQPC010000220.1, read on the forward strand.
TGGCACCGGCATCGAGTGGATCGTTCGGGTCTAGCGTGAACATTCGCTCAAAGTCGTCACTGATTCCATCTCTATCACGATCGAACGTCGACGGTCGAACTACCAACATCTCCTGATGGATGCCCGGAACTTTGCCATCGATAGCAAACTCAAATTGACTGTTGATGATTCCGCCAGTACGAGTTTCCAGTTCATCGATGACTCGTTGGTCGATCGCGTCACGCCACAAAGAAGGCCCACCCGATGCGAGCAGTCTATCGTACGCTTCTTCGGCGGAAACGAGTGCGTCAGCAACCGTCTCAACAAACGCAAATGGCTCAGAGTCTGCGGGCGTCATCAGCCGATCTGTCCGCTCGAAGCCTACATAGTGTCTGCGAGCGTCAGAATCTTCGATTAAGAATCCGTCGTGTTCGCCGTCTCGGTCTATGTCGAGGTAATTACCGGTCACGAATAGCTCTGTGTGGCCTTCGCCGTTTTCGTTGAACGCGCGAGCCGAAAGCGTAGCAGGACCGGTCACGAAGTAGTTCCCTATCGAATTTACGTGGACTGTCCCAAGGTTACTGCGATGATTCGCTTGCTCTTGCCAATCGAAAACTACATTGTTGATGAAGTTGACGTCTGTCATTCGTCGTTGGTCTTCGGTTTGGCCGAGGTCTAGATTCTGCTGTCCGCCGAACGACGGATTGCGATGTGTATTGTGCGCCCATAGGTTGCCGTAAAACGTGTAGCCACCTTCGTTGTTGGCGTGTTCTTCGACTGTAACTTCACCTCGCACTAATGAACCGTAGCCGTGAGCTCCCTTGTAATGGAACGAGTCATTAAGCGAATTGAAGATCAGCGAATGTTGGACGGTAACGTTTTTCGAAAGAGTCACTGACAACGACTCGTCCATGCCCCACGCGGCCGAAACATGATCAAGAATGACTCGGTTCGAGCCGACCACGCTTAGCGCATCGGCCGAATCTGCGATCAGATCCATGCGACCGTTACCTTGCCGAGGCTCCAAGGGCGTTCCGTTTTCGTCGGTTCGCATAGCGTTAAAATCCCCAGTGCGAAAGCGAAGGTATCGAACGACGACGTCTTCCGCGTTTGCGATGAGCGTGTTGTATCCCCAAACTGAAACACCGGTTGGCGACGTCTGCCCGGCAAGAGTTAGGCGATCTTGTGAAATAACCAGCGGTCTTGATAACTCGATTCCTCCGCCCACGTCGAACACGATGGTGCGCGGACCAGAAGCGGATTCGATTCCGTCGCGGAGGCTGCCCGGGATCTTAGCGTCGAGCTGCCCATAATCATCACGATTCGTGACGTGGTAAACGTCACCGCCTCGGCCGCCCAAAGCCACTGCGCCTTGGCCGACTGCTCCTGGAAACGCAAGCAATGCGGGTCCAGCAGCTTGCCCGAAAGCGATCGACGTGATACTACTCAGAACGCAGCCGACAAACATTGCTTGTACGATTACGCGTGCAAAATGGCAACTACCGTGCTGATGTGATCTGCTCACGAATTTCGAATCAAGCATGGCATCTCCGCGATCGGCAACGAGCAACTACAAATGCCACGACGATTAACTGCATCGCAGAAGTTGACGGTTCTGGAACGGCAACGGTGAGCGTGACGGTACCCCAATGCACTTCCGGTTTGATCGGATTGGATATGGGACGTTTCGTTTCAAAGTTCGCCAAGAACCGAATTTCTGTTCCGGGCTCTGCAGATGGCGAGATCTTGACGACAGAAGTCAGGCGAAAATCTGGACCACTGACGCTGGGCAACAGTTCGGATAGTTGTTCTTCCTCAAGCCACTCCACATTCGGATCGTCAGTGAAAAGGCGAAGACGATTTCGGCCAGTGTAAACCAAAACGTTTTCACCCGGATTTACGAGTCCATCGCCATTTCCCGTTCCGCGACTGCCGAACCGGTCTCTGCTGACATCTTGTCCATCGTCGATGAGGATCTCCTCAAATTCCGCGACTTCAAACAGTTCCGGGACAAACACTTCTTCTCGCCGCCCGTCAGAGAATTCAATGTCAAAACGGATTCGGTGATCGATACGATTGTCAGGAGCGGGCTTGG
>JAGQPC010000221.1 GCA_020426925.1 Planctomycetales bacterium
GCACGCGTCATCGGGAACCTGCAATCGTTGCTCGTGCTGATCAAAGGGTTGCCGCTTGCGTACAACCGAGACTTGCAAGAGGACAAACTCCCGCTATTCGACTCTGTCGACACGGTGACTGCCTGTTTGGAGCTTGCGGTTCCGCTGGTGACCAGCGCTGAGCTTAATCGCGCAAGCATTGTGTCCGGACTCGATCGCGGGTACTTGGACGCGACAACATTAATGGAATTCATGATTGCGAAGGGCGTACCACAACGGACGGCCCATCATTTGGTGGGACACTTGGTCGGCGAAGCAATCAAGCGTGATGTTCCACTTTCAGGGCTACCGGTGGAAGTGTTTTCGGCGGCTCACGAGCTTTTGGATGGGGCGGTTTACGACGTGCTCGGCGTTGATAAGGCGGTCGAGGCGTTTTGCAGTTATGGTTCCACTTCGCCAGAAGAAGTGAAAAAACAGATTAATCGATGGAAGGAACGGCTCGGTTAGTTGTCGGTGTTGATGTGAGATTTCAAACGAACTTTGATGAGACAACTCGTGATGACGATGAAACATTTTCTTGCAATACTGCTTGTCCTTCCGCTATCGCACTTCGCTGCTGCGCAAGACGAAGGTGGCGAATTTGATTTTGGAAATGATAGTGGCTTCGAAGAACCGGTCGACAACAACGATGCCGCTCTAACCGGTGAACTCAAAAGCGGCGCGGGCGGCACCGAACCGGAAACTCGGCTGACCGATTCCGATCCGGCCGTGAACGAGATCCTGCTCGCCGAACCGAAAACGGCGGACGAGCTTGTGCGAGCGATCGACGTTCTGTCCAGCCTCGATCGCCACGACTTGGCCAAGCAGTATCTCGACAAGTTGATTGCTTTGCAGCTGGACAAAACTGCAATGGCGAACTTGCATCGTCGTGTTGGCTCGGGAGCCCTAATTCGGTTATCTCGCATCTCCGAACTAAATCCCACCGCGAAAGATTTTGCCGCGGCAACGTTAAAAGCGGCGTCCGAATTACGTGAAGATCCCAAGCGGTTGACTTCGTTAGTCGAACAAACGCAATCTGCCGATTTGTCCGGCCGACGCAGACTTGCCCGAGAGTTGGTTGCTGCTGGGCCGGCTGCGGTTGCTCCAATCTTGAAGGGCGTGGCGGAAAACCCAAACGGCGATGCCGCTCCGTATTTGAGAACTGCAATCTCTGTTATTGGACAGCCAGCCGTCGGACCGCTGGTTGCGTTTTTGGACAGCCCGCGCGAATCGCAACGCAATGCCGCAGCAAGAATTCTGGGATTCATGAAATCGGATCGAGCGATCCCGTTTCTGGCACGAGGCTACGTGTCGCCCGATTCGTCGGACGATGAACGGCAAGCTGCCGCGACGGCAATTCGGAAAATCACCGGCCAATCGCCATCGGCAAGCATGCTCGTTGATTACACCCGAGATTTGGCAATGGTCCGTTACGAAGGTCGAATTCCAACAGACTTGGATGTTGATGGTCGAGCCGAAACGTGGATCTGGGATCAAGATGCCGAGCAGCCTGTACGATATTCGTTTGCTCCGGTAGACGTTGCACAGATCGAAGCGGCCAGACATTTTGAAACTTTGCATCTAGCTGGATCGATCTCTGAATCGGAACAAGTAAAGCGACTGGTCACGATGGCCGGCGCTGCAACGATTCAAAACGGAATCGATCTGCCGTTGAACAGCGAAGACGCATTCTGGTCAGTCGTGAAATCGGCGTCGTCATCCGAGTTGTCAACAGCGTATGCAGAAGCAATGTCGCACGGCAATGTTTCCGGCATGGTTGGACTTGCGCAAGCATTGGCTTCAAGCGGTGACACCGATGTGCTTTACGCGGAAGACGGGCAGCTCAGTCCGCTTGGCAAGGGCTTGATTCACGCAGATAGCAGAGTTCGTTTTGCGGCCGCCGATGCTGTTGCCAAGCTTGGCCCAACCCGGCAATTCTCCGGAAACAGTCGACTGGTCGAAACGCTCGCGCATTTTGCGTCTTCGAAGGGAAAGCGAGCTGCTTTGGTCGCTCATCCTCGTGCCGATCTTGCGCAATCGATTGGCGGATTGCTGAACGCATCCGGGTTTGATGTCGAAGTTGTATCGTCGTCGAAAGAGGTCCTAAAACGTGCGGCACATAATGCGGACTTTGAGTTCTTCCTGCTGAGCGATGCATTTGATCGTCCGGTGACTCATCAGTTAATCCAGCTGTTGCGCCAGAACCCGCTCACCGCCAAAACTCCGATCGGCATTTTGTCGCGTCCGCAAGAACAGTCCGACGCGCCGATGATCGAAGAACTACATCCTCGAGTGATCACGTTGCCGGAGTCGAGAGAACCTGAAACAATCGCTCGAGCCATTCGCCGTTTGGCAGTGGAAGCCAGTGATAGTGTTTCTGCGGAACGACGAAGCGAGATGTCGTATGCGTCGCTGAGTCATTTGGCCGCTCTTGCAAAACAGCAGAAGTTGCTGGGAATTGACCTGACTCGGTACGTAGACGAAATCTCGCGTGCAGCGACGACTCACGGACTGGCGGATCATTCGATTGAGGTTTTGGGACGCGTTGGCAGCCCGATCGCTCAATCGCGGTTACTCGAAATTGCGAATCAGCACTTGCTTCCCGTTGGTCAGCGAATGAAGGCGGCCGAAGCGTTTAGCGAATCGACCGAACGATTTGGCATCATGCTGACTCGACGGCAAATGCTGACACAGTACGACGTTTACAATGCGAGTGAGGCGCTCGATCAGCCAACGCAAGAATTGCTCGGCACAGTTTTAGATGCGATCGAGAACCGTTTGACGAACTGATTATCACATGTGTACAAGGCGGACAAGAAGAAACTGAGAATGACATCGTTTTCAGATACGAACGAAACTGGTCCGCCAATCGAAGGCTTGATTGGATCAAGCGCCGCGATGGAAGAGGTTTATCGCACCATCCGTCGTGTATCACGTTCCAGCGCGTCGGTGTTGCTTCTGGGCGAAACCGGAACCGGCAAGGAAATGGTCGCCACGGCTGTGCATCAGCTGAGCCAGCGAAATGGCGGCCCGTTTGTTCGCGTGAACTGTGGCGCGCTAAGCGAGAGCTTGCTGGAAAGCGAATTGTTTGGCCATGTCCGCGGTTCGTTTACCGGTGCCGTCGACAATCGAACGGGGCGATTCGAAGCGGCTCACGGTGGCACGATCTTCTTGGACGAGATCAATTCGACCTCACTCCAGCTTCAGGTAAAGCTGCTGCGAGTGTTACAAGAGCGCGAATTTGAACGCGTTGGCGACATCGAAACGATTCAAGTGGATACTCGCGTGATTGCTGCCGCTAATTGTGATCTGCGCCAAGAAGTTGCTGCAAAGAACTTTCGGGAAGATCTCTACTGGCGGTTGAACGTCGTTCCGATAAACATCCCGCCGCTGCGGGATCGCAAGGAAGACGTTCCGGAACTCGCTTTCCATTTTCTGAACCACTACAACGAAATCAACGATCGCTACGTCGTACACATTCATCCCGAAGCGATGGAATTGTTGCAGGCCTATGACTGGCCCGGTAACGTTCGGGAATTGCAAAACTACATCGAACGATCGGTCGTGATGGCGGAAGGCGACGAGCTTGTTGTTGAACTTTTGCCCGATGTTGTTGTCGAAGGCCAATCGAGCCCATCGTTCAACGCGCGAGACATCGATCTGGAACAGCTTACATTCGAAGTTGTGGAAAAAGGGCTTTCTGAAGCGGGGCCATCGGAAGATGCACTTCACGCGAAAATTGTCAATCGCATTGAGCGTGAACTAATCGCTCAAGTCATGATCAGTTGCAACAACGTCCAGACCAAAGCCGCAGCAAAACTTGGCATCAATCGCAACACGCTTCACAAGAAGCTCAAGGAATACAATCTGGAGACCGAATAGCCGTTCGGTGAAGCGTTTGTTTCTCTTTTGCTTTGAAGTGCAACGTTCGCGAGTGTTCATTTAAATTTTTGAAAATCAAAAGCCGTACTTGGTTTTTGAGATCCCTTGATCGGATAGCAGAGTTCGTATCTCTGCTTTTCCAACGACTGCTGACCAAGTTTTCAACCATTGTACCGTTGACGCGTCGCCGAATCCTGGGCTTTGATAACCGGCTGCTCCGGCGAGATACAGACTTCGCAAGTTGTTGTGGATCTGCTGTTGGCCCTCTGCGTTGTCGTTGACATCGCACCAAACGTGCCAGCGAATGAGACTGCCAACGAGCGTTCGAGCTTTTTCTTGTTGCCATGAAAGACGAGGGATAAACAACGGTCCGTCTGCCCAGGGAACCATTGATGCATCTTTGTCGAACGCGTACGCTGCGTTGATGGCATCAGCTACTCCAGGCGTTTGCGACGCAAGAGTTCCCAGGTACGCCGCCGCCTGACGGCGAACTTCTTGGTTTGGCGAAGTTGTGAGCACCTCGACCAACGCGTCGGCGCCTGTTTCCATGATCGGTTCGGCCAATGCAGACTGGAGCTGCGGAACTTTCAGTGAGATTTCCAACAACGCCGCTGCCGACACTGCTTGACCAGAACTGAGAAGCGACGTTAGCTTTTTGGCCAACGGTCGTCCGGTTGCTGGGAATCGGGCGACAAGATGCGCTCGCTCAAGGAGCAGCTCGGCTGAATCAGTTGAGGCGATTCTTGCGGCTGCGGCCCATGTCCGCACGAGTTGCTCTTCCGTGTCGTCTTGGTAGATCTTAGCGAGCGCGACATCAGTTTGCGGTCCACCGATTTGACCCAAACAGCTGATCGCCCAGCCTCGGTGTGCGAGCGAATTGCCGTTGCTTGCAGTAGCAAGCAATATTTCAAGCGCGTCCTGCCCACGGCTGGTTAGCTCCTTAGCTGCTTGCGAAGCGTAATGCGAATCATCGAGAAGCTTGATCAAATGTTCATTTGAAGCGTCGCCGATTCGAACTTCGGCTGCTTCGGCCGTTGTGGCCCAAGTCGATAGGCCAACGAGCAAAAACGGCAGCAACCATCTTTGTTTTGGCGTGAGCACGAGCCCCATGACGCCGACCGATACTAACAGGCTACCGATCGCGAATCCGGCGACACTTGATGGTCCCGTGTCCAAGCGATCAAGCGATCCAAGGTGCAGTTCTCCATCAGGAGCGGGCGTCGCTTTTTTAACTTTCGCATCATATCTTCGCGGAGTATTCTTCGATGCGTCCATTGCATAAGCCGAGAAAGTCAGATTCTCATTGGCCAGTACGTCTCTTGGGAAATCGCCATCGACGACCGTCAACGTCATCTTCTTTAGATCGGCCAAGGCTGCGTCAATCGTTGCGTCTCGCTGTTTTTTCGATGTTGCGGCGTGAAGGTCGTCGATTTCCTTGCCTCGCAACCCCAACGATTCGCTGATCGACAGGAGAGCTTTTTCTTGCTCTTCGTGTGCAAGGTTGAGCGTTTCGTTTTGAACGGCCAACAAATCGGACGCAAAAAGTTCTTTCGCCGCGCCGTTTTTTGGCTCAGGATCCCGTTGCGATTTGTATTGTTCGATTAGCTGTGCGGTTAGTTTCTGATTGATCGCACGTAGCGGAAGCAATTCGGTGACGTTCTTAAACAACTGTTCCCCTGGAAGCTGTCGCACGACCAGAGACGTCGGGAGATTCGCAATTCGAGTAGGTTCGTCGGTCAGGATGTAGACCGTGTTTTTCAGATCACCTTCATTGAATGTCGACAGCCGCATGGGAACGATCATTCTGTCGACGCGAAACCGAAAACCCATTGCCTGAACGTGCCCGTCAAAAGTCGCTCCATCTGGCAATGCAACGTCGATCTCTTTTTGACCAGGTCGCGGATCGGCCGCTTGTTTTTGCCCGACTCGAGTTTTGACCGCGACGAAGCACCATCCATCGTCGACATAGTCTTCGCAGGCCTTGTCCATTCCCGTGGGATACTTGAACTGATGATCGTCCATCCAGCGTTGCAGCGCTCGCGCGCTGCCTGCTTGCAAAACGGCAACTGCATACATGCCGACAGCTTCTTGTTTAATGACACGGACCGCGTCGAACTTTAGCCCGCTCGCATCAGCTGCCGCCGCGGGCGCTGTCTCGGCCAAGAAGCGGTAATAGACTATGGGCTTGATGACAATTTCTGGCGGATCGATCGCTGCCGCGATATGAGGAAAAATGTCATCGGAAACTTTGCGTATGGATGGCGGAGTTGGAAACGGAATCAACATTCCGAACTCTTCGACTTTTCCAGAAAAGCCGGGACGCAGCACGATTGTCTCGATGCCGTCCTTGTAGAAGACATATGTGTTCTGGTCACCGACTCGCACTAAAGGTACCGTTGGCTCGACCGTAATTGGTGGGACCATGCCGCACGGGTCTGCGAACGTTGTTGACTGGAAAAGCGTCATAGCGATCAAGAACGCTGATAAGATTCGAAGTCGTGTCGTTTGATTAGTCATTGCCATTCTCCATTTCGATGCGGATTTCTACGCGGCCGCGACAATCGGTCGTGCCATCGCTGATCCAAATCGCGTCTAGTTGTTGCCAATCAGAATTGTTAGTTACAACCGCGAACCACGGTCCTGCCACGTAGTGGACTCCCTCAAGTCACAATCGAGCCCAAAGGCGATCGACGCCGACTCGCTTGACAGTGCCACTTGTGACGTGAGGTTGCAGACGCTCCGTTTCCATTTGGAAAACGTGCCGCCGGTCGAACGGAACTCGCGTCGGTGGAATCCAGGATCGAATCGTTCCGGCTTCGTCGACCACCCGAATGCTAAGTCGAACATGCGTGACGGACAGATGTTCGCGCAGGACGTCGGCGTTTCGATCGCTGATCGCGTTCGGAAACTGCAAAAGCATGTGTGATGTTTGCGGACCGTAGTACAGAAGCGAGTCGAGCGCATCGAGCCGTTTGTGATCCGACGCAAGATCGCCCGGTTGATCGAAACGCTCAGCGAACTGGTGGAATCTTTCCGGAGTCAGCGTGTCCGTTGGGTGACGACTCACTGCGCAGCCAGATGCGCACACTTGCTCACCATGAGGATGAAACGTTGCTCGTTTATCCGAAGATGTGTCTCCAGAAATGACGATTGGTGCCACGAGCGGATCAGGCTCGGCCAGGCCCGAGTCTGTTAACGACGTTGTTGTGTCGGATGTTGGTCGAGCGACCCAGCCGGTCGCCAGCACTATGATCAACGCGTAAACGTATGTGTGATTTGATACGTGCATGACTGCACCAGTTCGGAGTTGTCGGTGATCGCAAAATTGAGACGTGGCAATGTCTCAAAGCGTTCCAATGTTTTTTGAGGAAGTTCACGGTACACCTCGTCCAACAGCCATGTCGGGCACCCGTCGTGTGACAATCGACAGTCTCACGTCAGCAACGTTGGAAAATGGATGCGAACCGTAGTCATTTTGCGATGAATCTCAGAATGGCAATGCTTCGCAACTCGTTAGTGGATATAGACTTACATCTATGTCAAAAAAGATTGGAAATTGCCG
>JAGQPC010000222.1 GCA_020426925.1 Planctomycetales bacterium
GTCGCTGCTGTTGAACTCGCCATCGAGATTCGCGTCGCCGAAGAAAGTGCTGACAAGGTCGTGAACCCAGATATTCAGATCTTCCTGGCTGACGGTCCCATCCGCGTTCAAATCGAGCATCTCGGGGCGATGGCTGGGGCCTCTAGCAATTAGCAAACTCAAATCGGCGTGATCGAGCCTATCGTCGGCATTGAAGTCCCCAATCGGCGATGGCATGAAGGTCAAACCAGCGGCCACTGGATCAAAACCCGTCGGAAATCTCGTCCATTGGTTGTAGATCGTCGAGGTATCAAAGGTGATCGACAATTCGCTTGGATCGCCATCGGAGGAGTCCCAGTACGTGTTCTTCAGATTTGCGCCGGATAGATTCGCACCACTCATCCACTCCCAATAGAGGACGACGCCGGTGAGATTCGCTCCGGACAGATCAACGTTTCCGAGGCTGGTCTTATATAGGTTGATTCCGGTCAGATTGGCCCCCGTCAGATTGGCGCCGCTCAGACTTCCATCCGTGAATTCCGCCCCGGTAAGATCGGCCCCAGTCATTGCGGCTCCGGTCAGATTAGCCCCGGTCATTACGGCTCCCATCAAATCAGCCCCTCTCAGGTTCGCATTGTCAAGCGATGCATAGTCGAGCTGAGCATGCGAGAGATCTTGTTCGTGAAAATCCCAACCCGACAGGTGCATTTGTTTCAAACCAATGCCTTGCAGGTTCTTCGTCTGGTAACTTGCGGTCGACTGGAGTTGCGCCTCCGTCAGATCTGATGGCCTCACTCTATAGGCGCCTCCAAAGTGTGTCCCCGTGACCATCGCCCCTGTTAGATCGGCATCTTTCAACATTGATCCTACAAACGACGCATTGGCAAGATTCTGTCCGCGAAAGTCCCAGCCCGTTAAGTCCATTTTCGCCAATCCAATTCCGCTAAGATTCCTATCCTGATAACTTTTCGTGGATTGAAGCTGGACCTGTGCCAAATCCCCAAACCATACCGACTTCACGGTCGCACCGCTGAGGTCTGCGTTGGAAAGCGTCTCGCTCAGCACAGCCCCCGTGAGGTCTTGGCCGCTGAAGTCCCAGCCGGAAAGGTCCATTCCGGACAGGTTAATTCCTTGCAAGTTCTTGCCCTGATAGCTCGCAGTTGATTCGATTTGTCGAAAGTTAAGTTCCACGGCACCTGCAAAATCTGCACCGGCCACGACGGCTCCAGTCAGGTTGACATCCGTCAGCGTCGACCGCAGAAAGTACGCGTTGGTGAGGTTCGCGCCGCTGAGGTTGATGTTACGTAAATCCTGGTCGCTGTGGTCGTGATGGCTGTGGTCTTCTTGGCGGTGATCACCGTGGGCCCTCAGCGGCTCAGCAGGCGGAAGGTATTGAGCCATCATGATGGGTGACGATGCGTGTAGACAAACGGCTGAAATCGAGAAACAGATCCAGCGACGATTCATTTTAGTTTCTCACGTAAGTGTTGTTTGGAAGGGATTGGAGACGGTTGAGAATTGCCGGTAATCACGGCTTCACATCCGAATCTAATCGGGATGTCAGATATGTCATGGTCGCCGTCTGCAACTAGCCCGCGTGGAATCCAAGTGCAGAACGAGTTCGGAGGTGTGGTACTGTCAGTAGTAAACCGATTGCAAGACAGAAACACCCATGCGATTCAGGCACGGCAATCGTCTCGATTCGCAGGCCTTGTTCGTAGCCGCCATCTTGAAATGCCGCGACCAAATCACCGCTGTCGAAGAGGCCATCGCCGGTCCAATCGCCTTCCGCCCAGCCGGCCGGCTGGCCCGTCTCGTATTTGCCGACGGTGAAGATTGCCACCATGTCGCCGCTATTGAACTCGTTATCCAGGTTGGCGTCGCCAAAGTAGGTGTTCTTCAGTTCCTTGACCCAAGCGATTCGATCTTCATTTTTGACCAAACCATCACCATTCAGATCGAACGACGTCCGTGGCTCCGCCGCGAAGATTTCCTTTGAGAGCGAGTCGATGTCAGTGGCGGTGAGCTGCCCGTCGCCATCAAAGTCGCCGAAAACAGGCTGCACATGCAAGTCCACGGGAAGAGAATGTCGACTGAAGAAATTCCAAATCTCCTCGCTTGCGTTGATGTCCTGATTCTGATTCCCGTCTCCACCAGCAGCTCCGCCCGGCCAAGCATGCCCCCCATCTGCAATGAGAAAATAGGACACCTCAGCCACAACATCGTCGCCATTCGAAGCGCGGTACGTGCCGCAGGCAATAAACTCATTTCGCGTCACCGTCGTCGGGCCGTCATCCACGACAAGATCTGAAAGTTCCGTCGTGGCCAGTTCTAGTTCACAACCATTGTTGACCGCCCAAGCTTCCATGATGTCTGAAAAAGGGGGAACGACGATGCCATTTACCGGAATGCGTCCGCCGGCGAATTGTTCCGTGTCTGCCGTCCCAACGAAATAAAGTATGGGAACCGCGCGCGTTGAAGTGGGAGCGCGCGTTAGGTCCACTGGTAACGATCCGTCATCGTCACGGATCCCGGGCGAACCTGAAACGGACGCGATAGCGGCGATGCGATCTGGCAGCGCATTGGCAAGTAAGTACGACATCGAACCTCCTTGCGAAAAGCCTGTCGCGTAGACTCTCGACGAATCAACTTCAAAATCAGCATTAACTTGGTCGACCATGGCGCCAATGAAACCGATGTCGTCGGGGCGAGACGGGCTAAGCGTGTCATTCCAGAATCCACCCACCGCCTCTGGATACGCTACGAGAAAGTTTTCGGCGTCTGCGACGGGATTCATTCGCGAGATTGACCGCTGCTGCGTGCTGTTGCTTGTAGCGCCGTGCATATTGATCACAAGCGGCCAAGCGGTTTCTGCCGTGTATCCGTCTGGCACGTACACAACAAACCTACGATTACGTCCGTCGTGCCGCAGCGTGAATTGCTGTAGTTCTCCGCCATGTGCGTAACAGACCGCGAACAATGGCAGGATTGCGGCAATCAGAGCAAAAACACAAAATGCAGGTTGACGATTTTTGATTTCCATAAATTCTCCGTTCAATTTGATTGTGAAACAAACATGCGATCGGCGCGCATCGTGAGCGCGACATATCACAGTGAATCTTGAGTGGCGAGCCGTTCCAGAGGACGATCGCCAGGTCACACCTTCCGACCCGTACCGCTAGTCTTCACCAACGGCCGGCGGCGGTTCCGCGTTGGCGCGGAGTGTTTTTTCCGAGTGTCGTTGGTCCGCGCGATCTCCCTGGTTGGACTGACCAAGCTGGTCGACTGTGGTCCGCCATTGAGCCGCTTGGTCCGGTTGATTGAGCGTCTCATAGAGATCGCCAAGTTGCTGGGCCGCCCGCCGGCGAGCGGCATCAACGGCTGTCGAAGTGTGGACGGACAACTTCTGGTACGCCT
>JAGQPC010000223.1 GCA_020426925.1 Planctomycetales bacterium
CCAGGTTGGGCGGCGTCCCGATCAGGGTAGCCATCCCGCCGATCGACGCGCTGTAGGCAATCGAAAGCATCAACGCTTTTCCGAACGTTTCATCATCAATTTCTCTGGTGACAACATTGCAGGAAAGATTGCGGAGTTGTGAAATAATGGCGAGTGCGATTGGCAGCATCATGACCGATGTTGCCGTGTTTGAAATCCACATCGACAGTGCCGCCGTCGCGATCATGAATCCCAGAATGATTCTGCTGACATTCGTTCCGATTTGCCTGATAACGACCAGTGCAATCCGTCGGTGAAGTCCCCACTTTTCGATTGCGATCGCGAGCAAAAAACCACCGACATACAGAAAAATGTATCGGTGCCCGTACTGAGCAGTCGTCGCGGAAAGCGAAACTGCGTCGGTCATGGGAAACAAAACTATCGGCAATAGCGCGGTCGCGGCAATTGGAATCGCTTCGGTCACCCACCAGATCGCGATCCATGCTGTCGACGCAAGAACTCCGTTCGCTTCAGGCTGAATTCCCTCAGGCCAAAACGCGTATCGTACGACCACAAACGCGATCGGTCCGGCAAAAAGTCCAATCACTTGGGAAATCGATCCGGTCTTTTTCGGTTGATCGCAAGGAGCGTTCTTCGCGTTGGACGTGGATGTCATTAGATTGCGCTCGTTCGACAGAATATTCCACTTCATCGACACCAGACTCAATCATAACGATACACTGACCGTGGCGTAAGCTTCCAGCTTGCGGTCTGCCTTAGCTGCAACTTGCACTTCGAACCGAACTACATTGCGTATGAATCTGAAATCTAGGCACTTCGTTTGTGTTTTTCTCATCAATGCCGTCCTCGGCACGAGCACATCTGCCGTTGGGTTCGTCGGAGCAATCGTTGACGACGCCACGGGTAAACCGATCGCAGCACGTGTGTACGTGCAAAACGCTAACAGCGGCGAGTTCCTGTTCGTGGAAACCGACTCGGACGATGGTTCTGCACTTCCGTACCGGGAACAATGGGTGCCGATGGAAAACTCGATCGAGCGGCACACGACCGTTTCCGCTCATCCGTTTCGCGTTGATCTAGCGCCAGGCCGCTATTCGCTAATCGTCGAACGGGGAAAAGAGTATTCGACGTTTGTCCGCGAAGTCACAATTGCTGTCGGCGACAGCACGCGGAGGGAAACCGTTCGCTTGAAGCGATGGGCAAACATGGCGGCGCGCGGATGGTACTCGGGTGAGACCCACGTTCATCGCAGGATTCCAGAGCTGCCGAATGTGATGCTTGCCGAAGATCTCAATGTTGCGGTCCCCGTTACGTTTTGGACAACGAACGCGTACGAGGCTCCACATCTGAAACCGTCGACATTGCGAAGCCAAGGGCCGTCGCCGTGAGGCGATCGACTCGACAAAGGATATGCTCCGATCAACGTCGATGAGACGCACGTGATCTTGCCTCGCAACACTGAATATGAAGTGTTCTCCGTCGATGGCAAACGGCATACGCTCGGTGCGATGTTCCTGCTGAATCACAAATCCGTGTTCACCGCAGGGGCACCACCAGTTGGCCTGATCGCAGCTCAGGCGCACGGCGAAGGTGCTCTGATTGACTTGGACAAGCACAGCTGGCCTTGGTCGATGATGCTTGTTCCGATCGCAAAAGTCGATCTGTACGAATTGTCTAACAATAGCGTTTGGCGAACGGAGTTCGGCTTCAAAACGTCCGCTGTACCGTGGGCCGATTACATGAGTGTCGAAACGGACGGTGCGGGAATGACCGAACGCGGTTGGCTCGACTTTGGCTTCGAGAATTATTACACGCTGCTGAACTGCGGATTTCGATTGCAACCAACGGCCGGCACAGCATCAGGCGTTCACCCCGTTCCGTTAGGTTACAGTCGAGTCTACGCAGACGTGGAAGGCAATTTCAGTTCTGACGCATGGCTGCAAGCATTAAAAGTAGGTCGAAGCTTCGTCACGAACGGCCCGATGCTCATTGCCCGCGCGAACGGAAAAACTCATGGCCACGTTTTTGCCAGCGATGATTCTGTGACTCTGCAGATTGATGGCGAGGCATGGTTTGATCATCCGCTTGCGGGAGTCGAATTGATTAAGAATGGGCGAGCCGAGCCAGTATCGGCATATTCAGAAGAAACCACGAACGGCGTCTTTCGACTTCGGTTTTCGGCACCGGTCACCGTCGAGGAAACATCATGGATCGCACTGCGTTGTTTTGAAAACCGCACCGACGGACGAGTTCGATTTGCTCACACATCACCGTGGCATATCGAAATTGGCAAGCAATCGATACGCCCCCGAAAAGTTGAAGTCGCCTATTTGATCGAACGAATGAAACGCGAAATCGCCCGTAGCAACGGTGTTTTACACGACGACGCAATGGCCGAGTTTCAGAAAGCACTCGAGATATACGAAGCGATCGCAAGCCGAGCTCGATAACTTGCGTAAACCTGGAATTCGATGTCTCACCGCATATGGTTGCAGAGTTGTGTAGGCATTACAATTTTGAGCAACATTCGGCAACGAAAGTGAAAGTGAATGGGTTTCAAATCCAAGGAGCAATACAGAACATGACCCGCTACGCACGATTAATCACGTTTGCATTTCTCGCAATCGGCATGGTGACGAACATCATGGCCGCCGAAAACGACGATGACGGTTTCAAATCGATCTTTGACGGCAAGAGCTTGGAAGGCTGGGACGGAAACGAAAAGTTTTGGCGAGTCGAAGACGGTGCAATTACCGGCCAGACAACGGCCGAGAACCCAACCAAAGGAAACACGTTTCTCATTTGGCGAGCCGGCAAGCCGAGCGATTTTGAACTCCGTCTAAAATATCGAATCGTTGGTGGAAACTCGGGCATTCAATACCGCAGCGAAGAAGTCGACAAATGGGTCATCAAAGGCTATCAAGCCGACATCGATGCGACGCTGAGGTACGCCGGAATTCTGTACGAAGAAAGAGGCCGGAACATTCTCGCGAACCGAGGCAAGAAAGTCACGGTCGATGAAAACGGAAAGCCGAACGAAACCGGCACGACAACGTCCGAAGAGAAGATCGTCGCTTCGATCAAGAAAGAAGACTGGAACGATTATCGAATCGTGGCAAAAGGAAACCACTTGATCCACGAAATCAATGGCAACGTAACGATTGAACTCATTGATAATCATGAGGCAGGTCGAAAGATGACGGGCCTGTTGGCTTTGCAGGTTCACGCCGGTCCACCGATGCTGGTCCAGTTTAAGGACATCAAGATCAAAGACCTGAGCGAAAAAAAAAAGTAGCGTTTCTGGCCGGTAGGCGAAGCCACGGCTACGGATCTCATGAACACTTTGCCGGCAGCACGTTGCTGGCGAAGTATCTCGCGGAAAACATGCCTTCTTTTGAAACCGTCGTTTTCAGAGAAGGCTGGCCAAGCGACGGGCTGGAAGCTCTTCGAGGTTTCGATACCGTCGTCGTCTATTGTGACGGAGGTGGGGGGCATCTGCTCAATTCGCACATCGACGAGTTCGATACGCTCATGGATCAGGGCGTTGGGCTCGTCTGCTTGCATTACGGTGTGGAAACGCCCAAGGGAAAAACGGGCGACGCGTTTCTCGAATGGTTGGGCGGCTACTTCGAAACGCATTACTCGGTGAACCCTCATTGGGACGCGGACTTCAAGTCGTTTCCCGATCATCCGATTTCAAACGGCGTGAAGCCATTCAAGATCAACGACGAATGGTATTTTCACATGCGGTTTCGGCCCGAAATGAAAAACGTCACTCCTATTCTTTCGGCGCATCCTCCAAAGTCGACCATGAGTCGCGGTGATGGACCACACAGCGGCAACCCGCACGTTCGAGCGGCGATGGCTCGAGGTGACATTCAACACGTCGCGTGGGCTGCGGAACGAGAAGGAAACGGTCGCGGTTTTGGCTTTACCGGAGGCCATTTCCATTGGAACTGGGGAGACGCGAACTTTCGCAAAGTCGTGCTGAACGCGATCGCTTGGACGGCTCATACAGACGTACCGGAAAACGGTGTGGGCGGTGAAGATCCGACTCGAGCGCAACTAGAAGAAAATCAGGACTACCCAAAACCGGGCGAGAAGAAACAGGAAGCCGCTGCGGTCAAACCCGACGGAGCCATCTTCGAATCAAAAGTCGTCACGACAAAGACACCAGGCTATTCCGTCGACATAAAAGCGGACATCAAGGGTGCGAAGAAACTCTATCTGGTGATCGCCGATGGCGGCAACGGTTTCTCGTGCGATTGGGCCGATTGGGTCGATCCCAAACTTGTCGGCGATAGCGGGGAAAAGAAGCTCACGGATCTGAAATGGGAATCGGCATCCTCGGCATGGGGAAGCGTTCAAGTCAATAAGAATGCATCGGGCGGACCGCTCCGCGTCAATGGAGAATCGGTTGCCGGAATCGGATCGCACGCAAATTCAGTGATCGAGTTCGATGTTCCTCCAGGCTATTCTCAGTTTGTGGCGAAAGGCGGTCTCGACGACGGCGGAACGCACCAACAAGATGGCAACGCGACAAGTGTGCAGTTCCTGGTCTATACCACAAAGCCAGCGACGATCGTAACGTCCAGCGGCCCAGTTGAAGGATCGCACGATCCCGAACAAGCCGTGGCAAATATGGACGTCCATCCAGAACTGAAGGCGACACGGTTCGCGTCCGAGCCTTTATTACTAAGTCCCTCAAACATTGACATCGATGATCGAGGACGAGTGTGGGTTTGCGAAATCGTCAATTACCGTGGCCACAAAGGCAAGCGCCCGGAAGGCGACCGAATCCTCATTTTGGAAGACACCGATGGAAACGGAACGGCCGACGACGTGAAAGTGTTCTACCAGGGACAAGACATTGATTCTCCACACGGTGTGTGCGTTTTAGGAAATCGAGTCATCGTTTCGTCTGGCGAAAACGTGATAGTTTTTACTGACACAGACGGCGACGACAAAGCAGACGAAAAAGAAACTGTGTTCACGGGAATCTCGGGCGCTCAACACGACCACGGAATTCACAAGTTCATGTTTGGGCCAGACGGAAAACTCTATTTCAACTTCGGAAACGCAGGCAAACAGCTGAAGGATCCAAAGACCGGCGACTTTATCGTTGACTCAGCAGGAAACCAGATTCGTGATTCGCGTCAGCCCTACCAGCACGGCATGGTGTTTCGGTGCAATATGGACTTCCGTAACGTGGAAACGCTCGGCTGGAACTTTCGCAACAACTGGATGATCACTGTCGATTCGTTCGGGACTCTGTGGCAATCCGACAACGACGACGACGGAAACACCGGAGTCCGGATTAATTACGTGATGGAGTTCGGCGACTACGGCTATTGTGATTCGAGAACAGGCGCCGGCTGGCGTTCGCCGCGAACCGGCATGCACTCGCAACGAGCTCTTCGTCACTGGCACCAAAACGACCCAGGCATCGTTCCGAATTTGCTCCACACCGGCGCGGGTTCGCCAACGGGAATCATGGTCTATGAAGGCAGCCTCTTGCCGAAGATTTTTCACGGGCAAGTTGTCCATTGCGATGCAGGTCCAAGCGTCGTTCGTGCTTATCCTGTCAAAGACAGTGGAGCTGGTTACACTGCGTCGATCGTTAACATTCTAGAAGGCACTCGTGATCGATGGTTCCGTCCGTCCGATGTTCAGGCGGCGCCAGACGGATCGCTGATTGTTGCCGACTGGTATGATCCGGGAGTCGGCGGTCACGCAATGGGCGATCTCGACCGAGGCCGTCTGTTCCGCGTAGTGCCAAAAGATCACGATGGCAGCTACAAGGTTGCGAAATTTGATTACGACTCGGTCGAAGGAGCTGTTGCAGCATTGCAGAATCCGAACAACGCCGTTCGATTTCGTGCTTGGACATCGCTTCACAACATGGGCGAAAAAGCTGAAGCCGCGCTGACAAAGTTGTGGCAGTCGGACGATGCTCGAATGCGAGCTCGTGCTCTATGGCTGCTTGGAAAGATCGAAGGTCGAGGTCAGCATTACGTCGACGTTGCGATTGGCGATTCCGATTCAAACATTCGAATTGCCGGTTTGCGATTGGCTCGTCAATTGTCAGACGTCAGTAACATTGAAACGGTCGAAAAACTTGTTGATGATTCGTCTCCGCAAGTCCGCCGAGAATGCGCGGTTGCGTTGCGTCATGAAACGCATGATTTGAAGCCGACCTTGTGGGCAAAACTCGCTTCCCAGCACGACGGAAACGATCGGTGGTACCTCGAGGCGCTCGGTATTGGAGCAGAACTCGACTGGAACCGCTGCATCGCTGCATGGAGGGCAACCGTTGGGGACAAGTCGAAATCGGGCAAAGCTGCGAACGACATCATTTGGAGATCGCGAGCGAAAGATACTCCGTCGATGCTCGCAGAAATTATCACGAACAGCGAAACCCCAAATTCTCAGCTGCCTAGGTATTTTCGCGCATTCGACTTTCTAGATGGCGAGCAGAAGGATATCGCCATCGCCACTATTGCGTTCTCAAGCGGTAGCGATGACAAAGCTCGCGGCGAATTGCTCGCAAAGGAATCGTTTGAACGACTGCGCGACAACAGCATCCAAACGGATGATCAGCGCAAGGCATTGAACGCGGCGCTCGACGCCATGCAAGGCACGGAGAACTTTGTGAAGCTTGTCGAGCGGTTCAGTGTAGTTGATCGATACGGCGAGCTACTAGGTTTGGCTCAGAAAGAGCCATCATCGCCGACCGGGATCGCAGCAGTTCGCGCATTGCTCGAAAAGCAACAAGCCAGAATCCTGAGCAGCGCCATTCAATCGACGGACGAAGCGTCCCAAAACACAGTCGTCGCGTTGGGGAATTCCGCAGATAACCGAGCCGCTGACGTTCTGGCATCGCTTGTCTACAACGGCGAAGGGGACCTGGAAATGCGCCGCCAGGCTCTCCGTTCGATGGCTCGCGTTCGATCTGGAGCTTTACGTCTTTTGAAGGACGTTGAGGAAAAGAAGCTCGACGAGCGGCTGGTCGATGTGGCCGCAATGGCGTTCCATTCGGCTCCGTTTGGAGATATTCGCCGGAAAGCGTCCGAGATATTCCCTGCTCCACAGGCAAAAGGCGAAGGAAGTCTTCCGCCAGCCCGCGATCTGGCACGGTTGCGAGGCGATGGCAACAACGGTGCAGCAGTGTTTGCAAAAACCGGAACATGTGCAAACTGCCATGTCGTCGGAGGAAAAGGAAAAGAAGTTGGACCCGATCTTTCGCAAATTGGGTCCAAGCTGTCGCGAGAAGCGATGTTCGAGTCGATCATCTACCCGGGCGCCGGGGTCGCCCACAACTATGAAAACTTCACTGCGGTGCTCTCTGACGGCAACGTCATAACGGGCTTGGTTACCAGTAAGACCGACGATCAAGTTGTCATGAAAGACGCGGAAGGAATCCAAAGGACTATCGACACGGCCGACATCGAGCAACTAACGCAACTGCCGATTTCGCTAATGCCAAACGACATTTCGAAGCTGATGACAAAACAGGAACTCGTTGACGTCGTAGAGTACCTAACAACGCTGAAGAAATAGGTCCGCCAGCTTGAACCAGCCGCCGTAGGATGAGGATTATCAACGTCGATTGCGACAGAGTGCTGCGCAGTCGGCGTGGTAACACGCGAAGCCTCGCCAGCGCCAGCGGGCTAAGCAAGATTAACTGCACGTCCGCTTTGAATCCGTCTCGTATCGCCGCCTTTACATGGATGACGAGCCTCTAATATTTCTTCCTGCGCTACCTGAATTACACATTCTTCCGGGTTGCGTTTTCTGGTAGAACTTCCTCTAACACTCCCAGTGTGTCTAAATTGCTGAGCAGATTGTCAGATCTTAGGTGACCGGAGTGAAAAAAAGAACGCAATGTCGGGAAATTTTCCCTGAGTTCGGCCATGTTGGTCAGTCAAGTGCCGCGAGCGAAAATTTTCTGGCTAAACTGATTGGTGACGGACATCCACTCAAATCGCGAGTCTGGTTAAGGCAATTTGACATTCTCGGCGGTTTGCAGCCATTCTGCACGGATCGGCAATCTACGCAGTTTTGCGACCAATAAAAATGGTGCGTGAAACTCTCGGTCTTTCGAGGCAAGGGTGAGTAAATTGACAAGCGAGAATCCGAATCAAAACGATCCTATTCACGCTCAACGCGAAATGTCGGAAACATACCGCGCTCGAGACGCGGAGTTGCAGCAGTTTCAACAGGACGCTACCGCTCAAAGAAACCTGTTACTGCAGCAGCAGGTGGAGGCGTTGCGTGCGCAACTAGCTGAGGCGACGGCTCGCCGAGAAGCCGAGATTCGACAACTTCGAGAGGCATACGAGGTCAAGCAATCGGAGTTTTCCGCCCAGCTGCAAATGGCGAACGAACGGATTTCGGTGGCGCAGCAAGAGGCCATCGACGCCCGCCAAGCCCTCGCGGCAACAGCTCAAGCTTCTTCCGAAAACGATGCACTCCGAAACGCTCTCGCCGAAAAAGATTCAGAAATTACTCGGCTGAGAATTGAAATCGGCAAAGTAAACACCGCCAGCGAAGACCAGTTGCGTTACGCACGCGACATGTTTGCTCGACAGAAAAAAGAAATTACGACACTTCGCGAAAAAGTTGACGAACAGAAAAAAGGCCAAGCCTCCAACGCGAAAGAGGCGACGAAGCTGCAGGAAAAAGTCGACAAAATGGAGGCTGAAGCAGCAGAGCGTGCTGAAGCGAGTAAGCAACTGAAGGAGCAAATTCGGGAAGCTGAGCAGCAAACTGCTCAGCGAGAAAAAGACATCGCGACTCTGGAAAAGCAAATCGAACAACTGAGCGCGTCAATCGAAGCGTTTCAAGAGAGCGAAGACGAGTACAAGACGGAGATCAAGGAATGGAAAGCTGAAGTCTCTGAACGCGACAAACAGATTAAGGCTCTAGAGCGAGAACTTGCGTCTGGGGAAAAGCAACAGGATCGCGCAGAAGCGGCGTTCGAACGGCAACTTATATCGAGCGAAAAGCGATACGAATCGGCACTTGCCAAGATTGAAAAACGCGACGAAGACATTGCCATACTAAAGGAGCGGATCGCGGATCTCAAGAAAGGTAGCAGCGGTCGGGGAACGGCGGCGAAGAAGAAAGTCACCAAGAAGAAAACCGCCAAAAAGACAACAAAAAAGAAAGTTGTTAGGAAGGCCACCAAAAAGGCGGCTAAAAAGAAAACGGCGACTAAGAGAGCGACGAAACGTCCCGCCAAGAAAGCCAAAAAGAAAACTCGTCGTCGTTAGAAAACACCGAATCTATCAACCGCCGCCGACTGGCGGCAGGACGGTCAGTTCGATGCCGTCGGTCAACGGCGTCGATTTGTCTCGCGTCAGGTCGCCGTCCAACGTAAAAACGTGAACCGTTTCCGGATCGATATCGAAATGCTCGAGAACTGACAGAATTGTCGAGTCATCTGGAAGTTCGAGCAATCCGTCAGCAAGGTTCTTGGCTTGCAGCATTCCCATCAGCTTGATGCGAATGGTGATCATGTTGGTTCTTTCGTGTTCACATAGACGCCGTGTGAACTGGATGCAGTGTGCTTGTTCGGAGGATTGCCAAAGTGGAACCCTCGGCTGACGGCCGGTCGGCCAAGCAATGTTGTTTTCGCGAGCGTCTCGGGAACTTTGGTCGCAATGAACGCTCGACGAACATCAAACGGATTTTCACGCAAGTATTCTTTCCAGCTACCGACAGCCGTTTGCGTCTGGATAAATCCTTTGACCATTCCAACATCGGTGAGCATGCCCAGATCGTTGGCACGTCCAACGAAAATCGCACCGGTAATCTTGTCGTCCGTCCAAAGCAGGTTTCGATAAATGGAACTGTTTTCGTTCGACATCGTCATAGCGTCCGCCGCCGAATCCTCCCACTTCCCAAAGCTTGCACATTGCAGTCCGCACACGTCCAGAACGTTCATCAATAGGCTGCCATTGTATTGGGTCGATTGACCAGCCATGTTGGCTCCGGCGACTCGACCATGATCAACTGCTGTCGGTTGGATCGCGTGAACTTGACGCTCCGTTTCTAGCATCGCCGGACCCTGAGCAACGTCCCCGGCTGCGTAGATGCCCGGCACGCTCGTCTGCATCGTCTTGTCGACAAGAATGCCGTTGTCTGTTTCGATCCCTGCGTCCACTGCAAGTTGAATGTTTGGTCCGACACCGGTCGCAATGATGACCAGATCAGCAGTGACCGATTTTCCGTTGTCCAACTTTAAAGTCTTTGCACCGTCATCGGCAGCTGTAATCTCCTGGAGTCTCGTGCCACAGTGCAACTTAATGCCTCGATCGGTGACCCAGCGATGAACGTACTGTGCCGCGTCGGCGTTCAGCATGCGAGGCAACATATGTTGGTCTCGTTCGACGACGGTCAAATCCCATCCTCGCTTGAACATTGCGTTCAGTACGATGCAACCGATAAAGCCTGCACCGACCAGAGTCACGCGAGGCTTCGCATGACCATCGACTGCGGCCAATGCCTTTTCTGTATCGGCAAGCGTCCATAACGTTTGGACTCCCGGCAAATCGGAGCCAGGCATTGGCAATCCAATCGGCGCAGATCCGGTGGCCAATAATAGAGTATCGAACGACAACGAAGTTCCGTCGGACAGCGATACCGATTTTCCGCTCGCGTCGATACCTGCAACCGTTACACCGATCATCGGTTTAACGTTCAGCCGATTGAAATAGTCATCGTCACCGGTGTGCGTTTGCTCGCGAGGGATCTGGCCAGAGAGCCAATACGGCAAGGCCATTCGCGAATGAGCGGGCTCATTGCAAATCAGCGTTATCTCGGAATCAGATTCGAATTGACGGATCGTTTCGCAAGCATTTGTTGCGGCCGGACCGCCGCCGATAATGATGTGTCGTTTTGACATGACCAAGCCGTTGGTTTGGAGT
The DNA here is from genome assembly GCA_020426925.1 of Planctomycetales bacterium. Taxonomy (GTDB): domain Bacteria; phylum Planctomycetota; class Planctomycetia; order Pirellulales; family Pirellulaceae; genus JAGQPC01. Next base: position 10,932 of record JAGQPC010000223.1, read on the forward strand.
TTCTTTCAATCGTGATCGAACAACCGCTACGTGCAGCACCAAGACCAACTACAGCGACGCGAGTCCGAGTTCCTGCAGTTTGTCTTGGCTGGGAACGCCTTCTTCGTCCCAACCTCGTTCTTTGTAATAGACCGGAAGCATTGCATCCAAATCGACCGTAACGCCTTTGGATGGGCCGTCGGTGTGTGGTTCTTTTAAGAGTCGCTTCGGCAGACTGTCGTCGGCCTTTGTCAGACCGGCTTTCAAGTTGAACAGCTTTTCGATGTTCCAAGTTCGCTCGCCGACTTTGATGAATTCGTTAACCGAGTAATCAAGACCTGTCGCCGCCGCGGTGCATGGAACGAACGATTCCAACGGTCCGCCCGCACCACCGATGAAAAGGCAAAGTCCCGTGTTGTCGTGCGCAGTCGTTCGATTTTGCTCATGAACGACCCACTCGCTTTTTCCAACAGGAGTGTGCGGATCCATCGTTGTCGTTTCCGGGCCAGGTGTCCAAGCACGCAGGTGGCAAGCTCCACGATTGCAAGTCGCATAGGCCACGCCCATTCCTTGAAATCCACGAGGGTCGTACGCTGGGAATTCCTGTCCCTTCGAGCCCATAAAAATGTCAGGGCTATTGAGCTTCTCGCCCATCCGTTTTGCGCCTTCGGCCAACTCATCACCAAATCCTTCGCGATAGGCAGTGGCTTCGGTCATTCGGATGAGCGCCTCGGACGATCCGAATTTCATCGGCAGTTCAACCTGGTCGTCGGTGATGACTCCGGTTTCATACAATTCCATCGCCGACGCGAGTGTTGACCCCATCGAGATTGGATCCATTCCCAAATCATTGCACAGCCAGTTTGCTTTCAAAACTGCATCCAGATCAGCGACGCCCGTATCAGCGCCGAGTGCCCACGCCGATTCGTACTCAGGACCCTCGCCGGAGATCTTCCAGTTCCTCGGGTGCATGTTAACCATGTACTTGTCGGAATGTTCTCCGAGGCGTGTTACGCGTCCACAGGCGATCGTGCAAGCAAAACAGGCTTTGTTGGCAACAAGTCGCGTGTCCTTGATCGTGTTGCCATTGAGGTTTTCGTAACCCTCGAACTGGCCCTGCTGAAAATTGCGAGTTGGCAAACCGCCAAACGCTTGAGTCATGTCGATCGTTGCGGCCGTACCCAGTTCCGTGAACGACATTCGACCTGGGTTGTCCTTCATCGCATGTCGCATTGCCCAAACCGACTTCATGAACTCTTCCGGCTTCGCGATGCCAACACTTCCGGTTCCGCGGACTGCGATCGCCTTCAGGTTCTTTGAACCCATCACTGTGCCGACGCCGCTTCGGCCTGCAGCACGATGTTTGTCGTTCATGATGCACGCGAACTTCACCAAGTTTTCGCCGGCCGGACCGATCGAAGCGACTCGCAGCCCAGGCAAACCGAGTTCTCGTCGCAGCTGATCTTCGGTGTAAGAAACGCCTTTGCCCCAATAGTGAGCCGCATCTCGCAGTTCGACGTGATCGTCATAGATGTACAAGTAGACCGGTTTTGGAGACTTACCTTCCAGAATTAGCAAATCGTATCCAGCGAATTTTAATTCCGGTCCCCAATGTCCGCCCGAATTCGACGTCGTAATCGCATTCGTCAACGCCCCCTTGGTAACGACCATGTAGCGAGCACCGCACGGAACAGGCGTTCCCGTCAGCGGGCCGGTCGCGAAGATCAGTTTATTTTCCGGAGAAAGCGGATCGGCGGTCGCATCCATTTCTTCGTACAAATAGCGAGCGGCAAGTCCACGGCCACCAACAAATTCGCGTCGCCAATCTTCTGGAATGTCTTCGATCGCGTGTTTGCCATCGGTCAGGTTTACTCGCAAGAGTTTTCCGGTCCAGCCACTCATTTGAAATCTCCCGAGGAGAGTATTGTCGTTGTGTTAGTCGTCCAAACTCTGATTAAGTCAACGCGATCACGTGTCGGCTATTCGGCAACAGCCGCTTCATTGAATCGGGAGTTCACCTTGTCGCCCCACGCACCAAACCACTCGGCGATATTTGAGTCCGTGTATTCAATGGCATCAGTTGGGCACGAAGTCACACACGCCGGATTTCCGCCGCACAAGTTGCACTTTTGCGCCTTGTCGGTTTCAGGCTGAGTCCAAACCGTCCCAAACGGGCAAGCGATCGTGCACAGATGACAGCCAACGCACAACGACTCGACGATGATCTTTGCACCGGTTTCCGAATCGATGGCGATCGCGTTCGTGGGGCACGCGTTCATGCACCACGCTTCGTCGCATTGAACACAAGTGTAAGGCGCGTAGCTGGCCTCTTCGTCAAAAACGTTGACGCGAATGAGACTTTGCGATGGTTGGAAAGTTCCCGTTTGTACCCACGAGCACGCAAGTTCACACTGCATGCATCCAGTGCATTTATCAGGAACGATTTGTAACATCTTCGACATGCGGACCTCACGGAAGGTGAATTCGAACTGACGAGTGTTTTTGTTTTTCGAACTGGTTGCAAGCAGCTATCACTGTCGATGCAGTCGCCAGCGGCCGCAATCGATTCGAAGTCCGCAAATCTTACCAGACGTGGAATCGCCGGACCATACTTTGGTGTGCTGGTGCTCTTGACGGCTAAAGATCCGTAGTGAATCTTGCCCAACATCCTCAGCCTTCGAGGATCTTTAGCAATGTCCAGTACGTTAATGCTGGCTTCGGCTAGGACGCCAGTCACTCAATTCGGCAACTAACTGGAGAATCAATGAAACTGGTTTTGCCAGTCGTCCGATATTGGCTGATGTGTAGGCCATAGTAGTCATTCGTAATCCGAAGTGTGAGCAAGGGACTGCTGCGCGAAAAAGTCCCTCACTGCCAGTTTGGGTCACAGGTTTGCGAGCAGATCACTGCATCACGGCTGCACCCCTGCCTAAATCCCCCGCCGATTCAAACCACCCCACCTAAAGAAAACGGATTTCGCCATGACCGCTTTGAGTTCTCGGATTGCTGTCTTGTACTTAGTATGCGTGTCAGCAAATCTCTGCCTCGCCGCTTCTCCGCTGGTCCCTGGAACTGGCTACAAAGTGGACGTCGTTGGCGACGATTTTGAAACGCCTGGATGGGGATTCGTTCACAACTTTCCCAAAAGCAGCGAAGAGATTGACGATCAAAGACGTTTCCCGACCGGAAAGGCAACAAACGATCGTTGGTATGAAGGGATCAAACGAGGCCAACCAGACTTCTTGAAAGTTGTTCCGACTCCGGAAAACGGTTTGCCGGGTAGCACAATGTCGCTGTTGATGCGGACGCGCGACTCTGGCGTTCCCGGAGTGCGATCATACAAAATGGAACAAGATGATCTAGTCGTGAATGGTCACACTCGCATGGGCGGTCCAGTTGCCGTTTCCTATGGTCCGAGCTGTGTAGTACGAGTCTACATGCCACCGTTCGACAAATGGGAAAACCGTTCCGGAGCAACTTTCGGCTTCCGCACGTCGCTTACGACTCACGCCATGCGAGTCGACCCACAAGTTCGTGAGGAGATCAAGAAAGGCAAGAAACGCTTCGGGCTTTTTGAACGCCAGCCCAAAAAGGAATGGGGACCGGATACCTACTGGCCAGGGATGTTCGTTCAATTCCGCAGTGAAACTGATCGCCGCTTTAATGAGGACTCGGCTTACTTCACAATCCGTGGATCACAACAGGGAGGAGACATCCGCGGCCCCGAAATCACTGAAACCGGCTGGTGGACTTTGGGCATATCATGTACGGCAGATGGTCAAGTTCACTACTTCGTCAAGAAGGGAATCGCTGACCTGACCGCCGCAGATCACGTGACATCACAGTTGCCTTACGGTTACAAAGCCGAAGAATTCAAGACGTTCTTCTTCAACGTCTGCAACCAGAACGATGGTTCGACCTGGTCAACTCCTTGGATTATTGACGACCCTTCGATGTACCTTGCAAGCGGACAAGTCGTGAACCAAGCAAATCAGACTCGCCGCGGACGTCGGTAAGGTCAGCAAGCAGTCTAACGCGACTGGCTGGCTGAATCAGTCCCAAGAAAAAAACGCTCACTGTAATCGGTGAGCGTTGTCGGGATAATCACTGATTCAAGCAGAGACTAGTGCTTTGTCACGTTTAGGAATTGGGATAGAGGGACATTAGTTTTGTTCGAGCGTCGTTGATGGTGAATTGCCAGTCAACGGATCGCTGGGTGTCGTTCGAGTGTTGGCTCCAGGCGGCGGTTTCTTTGCCGAGAACCTGCACGGTGGGGAAGCGACGTCCATTGATGCATTGCCTCGTGAGGGAACTGAGTTCGTTTTCGGAGATGTTGAGCCAACTCCCGTGCTTCGGAGTGAAGCAGAACTGAATCCGACGGACCAAGTCTCGCGCTTGAGCCGCTGGAAATGCTTCGTAGAAAGCGCCCATCGTGTGCGTGTTCAAGTTGTCGCAAACTAAGATTACACGCTCGGCATCGGCGTAACGACCCAGCAGAAGTCGGGCCATTTCCTTCGCCCAATCGATTTTCGTTCGACGTTGTCGGACTGTTACTTCTCTCCATCCGGCCAACGGTTCAGTGAACATGAAGATGCAAGCGGTGCCCGCTCGCTCGTATTCGTAATCAGGTCGACGTGGGTGGTTCTTTGTCGCCGCGATTGGGACGCGAATCTCCTTCGTCAACTGTACGGGTTGCTCGTCCATGCAAAGTACGGGCAACCTCGGATCGTACGGGAGAGCATACGTCTCGAGGACGTTTTCCATGCTCGCCACAAATTCAAAGTCAGCCTCTGGCGGAATCACCCAATACTGAATCTTTCGTCGCGTCATGCCGTTTTTTTAAGAGTCTGACGCACTGTTTCGTGGCTGAT
>JAGQPC010000224.1 GCA_020426925.1 Planctomycetales bacterium
AAGCTGCGATTCTTCTCTGGCTTAACCAACGCCGATGCCGCCCAGGCCCTTGGAATCTCAGCCGCAACTGCTGATCGTTATTGGAGTTACGCTCGCGCGTGGCTGCAGCAAGAGATGCAGCGAGATTAGCAGTTTCCGGCTCCTTCTGGAAATTTCTGTTTTTTCTCAGATCGCTGAGGTATTTCGCCCGGCAAATACGCATTGGGTCTCGAGGAACAAACGAGCGGTTCGTAATCGGCCGTGGCGGCTGCGTTGATGTCACCATTCGGTCGAATATCGCCTTACTTAGTCACCTCAATTCGTTGGCTTTTGCAGACTAGAGTCCGAGCGAGGAGCGACGACCGATGGCTAGGGCGAGCTGCAAACATCGTTACACAGAAAAGACCCGAGGTTGAAAGAAACATGAAACTCCTGAATTTACTTCTCACTCTCCTTCTATTGTTGACCTGCATATCTGGCAAGCTCCATGCCCAGGTGAATTTGCAGCACTCTATTCACGTGAGGACGTCCAGTCCGAAGGAGTCCAATCCTATTTTGAGTTGCCAGTACACAGCGAATGGCGGACTAAGCATCGGGCCCGCGGCCGAAGCTGCCGGTGTTTGGGTTAACGATGGCTTTTCACCGTCCGACGAGTGTCAAACACATGTCAATGCTTATGGGATGGCAACTGCGGACCTGCAGACTTTTTCTTCAACGTCGTCTTTTTCAGGATGGGCTCAGTGGGAAAGCGGCGGGGACGGGGGCCGGATATTTCACGATCTCGACATCAAATCGCGGTCAAGCAAGACTCAGCGTTTCGACTACATAGTTGCCATCGATGGGAAATCAGCCAAAGAGGAAAACGTATATCTTGCCTCGGGCGGAACCTGGAGCCCAAAGATACGGCCCTATCATACAAATCTGTGGGACACAACGGGAAGTCTTTTATTCAAGTCCAGAAATGAGGAGTATTTTGTCGGCGAAACAATAATCAACCCGCTAATCCCCAACCCAGTTAAGCCTAAATTGTGCTCTTCTGACATCTGGGCTTTGGCACTATCAGACAACGACGACCGACGACTAGAAACCGACAAGGACTGCGATAAGTACAAGGAATTAGATAGGGATCCAGACGCGGGACCGGGTCCGGACGTTTCGGTTCCAACCAATGTCTCAGGCACGATGTTGACAAGTTTGAAGACAACCGTACCCGTGGTAGGTGATTACGGGACAAACAACTTCGTGTATATCGACCCGCCATCGGTAGATACGTTCTTTTTCAAAAGCGAGGGCATCAACTTTAAGGAATTCGTACTTCCTACGCAGCCTTATGGTGATGCGGAATTCGAGATAGCTTTCGATGGCAACGCGTACTCGCTGCAGGGCGATACGCCATTCGATTTTCTCGAATACAACCCAGACGGCGTTAGGTCATTTGTTGTCAGAGGAATTGACGAGATGATTGAGCCTGGTGAGGGAATTGTCGGCGGTTTCAAATGGGTTGCCGAAGGTGCGGCCACATGGATTGCCCAAGGGTTTGATACCGTCGAGCCGACAATCGACGTGACGATCGACGTCAAGGACTCGATTAACCTCGACAGCAACGGCGTCTTACCTGTCACAGTGGAGTCCACAGCCGATTTCGATGTTAACGATATCGACCTCACTTCACTGCTTCTTGGGGACCCAGCGTTAGACGGTACCGTTGCTCCGATTCGCAATTCGTTCGAGGACGTGACGGACGATGAGCTGGTCGATTTGTCGCTTAAATTCAGCCTGCCCGAACTGGTTGCAGCTGGAGCACTCGACGCATCGAGTACCGAGATCATGCTGACCGGCAGCTTGCTCGACGGGACGCCGATCGAGGGAATCGACGGTTTCCGGATCGTCGGCCAGTCGTCACGCGGCCGCGGCGCTGCTGCAGTACCAGAGCCCAAGTCTACCGCAATGCTATGGATTGGCTTGGCATGCTTGATGCGACTACGCCGATCACGCCGCTAATGGGACGGATCGTCGTTGGCTACTTCCCGCAAACAGCCCCGAAGAAAGTCACTGTATAGATCGCAATTTCCTGCACTTTGTGGGCATGTCATATTGCTGCGGCCGAGGGTTTTTGGCTGGTGCACTCTAGGATTGGTTAAGTTGAATTTGTGGGGGGCGAGGTCGTGCGCGTGAAAGAAGGACAGCGAGCGGTCCTTTGTGAACGATGAGAGGGT
>JAGQPC010000225.1 GCA_020426925.1 Planctomycetales bacterium
GTTATCGGACGTTTCGACGACTTTGATCGAACCGTCTTCGAGTTGTTGAAATCGCAGCACGACCTTTCCGTAGACAGTGATCGAAAGTCTCGAATCTTCTTGTTCGACCATCAAAAGACGGCGCGGGAAGTTCTTTTCGCGGAACTCAAAACGGAACGAACTGCCACGCACCTGCAATTCAGAGTTTACCGCCTGCGACGAAAAGCTCACCGTAACGTTTGTCCCGCTGGAAGATGAGCTCCGACCAGAATTCCCAAACTGCTGTCTTAGGTTATCGAACAGGCGCAGGACATTTTGTTCCATCATGCCTCGATTAAGTGGCATGCCGTGGCGATCTGTCTTTGGCATCGTCACGTCATGCTTCTGCAAAAGAAGATCAACGTCTTTCGACATTTCTCCTGGCGACCGATTCGCAAACAATTCGTCCCAATGTCCTCGGTCTACTGCAATCGACTCACCAGACCAAGTCAACTTTAGCAAACGATTCAACGCTTCCCGTGATTCCTGAATTGTGCCGTTTTCTACCCATGGATGTTGCGGATACCGAGCGTTTTCATACGGAATCTCTTCGACCAGTCCTTCGGTCAAATCGGTGAAGCCTTGTTGGCTGTAATGCCGATGCTGGCTGGCCATGACCTGCTGCATTAAGTCATTGAACTTTTGTTGGACTTTTGAATTTCGCTGAAACTCATTCCGGTCCTCGCGTGCCAGAGTGCTGGAGTATCGCGAGAGTTTTTGCATCAGATCGTTGTTCCGATTCCCCGAACTACTCGCATTTGCCAAAAAGATTTCGCCGCGAATTTCGAGTTCATTGAGCCTCGCGCCGGCGAGCTGCTTGCTCTTTTTATGTTCTTCAATTTGAGAACGAACTTCTTTGGTCTTTCTTTGATTTGCGAGTTTCCGGATTTCTTCGTGATGCTCGCGGTAGAGCCGGCGTTGTTCATTCTGCAGCTCGCGAACGACTTTCAGGTTCTTGTTGTTTTCGACTTCACGTTTTTCAAGTTCCTCTTCTATTTCCTTTGCGAACTTTTCAAACTTCTGTTCGAATGTGAGTTCCTTTTTCTCACCGGAGTCTTTTGCGTTTCCGTCGCCATTGTCTGCATCTGACTCGTCTTCTCCGCCGACTGCGTTTTCTGTGGTTGCTTCATCGACTTCGGCCGCCTGTTCGACAGTCGGAAATATGCCACCGAATATGTCGTCCAATTCGAATTGAGCGTTCGCTTTGGTGCCAAGTAGGACTAGCAACATCGCAGCGGCGAATTGTGTCTTGATTGCGTGCTTAGACATCGTGGTACCCCCAAATGGTTTTCGAATGTGAAGCGGGAGAAGTATTGTAGCAAAGAGTGGTGTCGACGTTTGAATGACTGCCAGAGTTACAGAGTGGATTCCGATTCGACAATTTCCTTCGGATCGGCGCGCAAAAAAGCCCCGTCAGGTTGTCTGAACGGGGCAATATGTTAGCAGGCTGGGAATTGGCTATGCCTCTGGTGCTTTGTCTTCCTTGCCGTCGTCCTTCGGCGTGTCAGTACTGCTTGGCAACAAGCCGTTCTTGATACGATCGCCAAACGTGTCGCCGGCTTCAGACTTCATTTTCGCGACTTCGTCGAAGGCTTTTTGGACCTCTTGGACTAGTTTGGCCTTTTCTGCGTTTGCACCTTCGGTGCCATCCTTCTTGCGAGCGTCCTTGATGCGTTGATTCGCATCACCTTCAACTAACTTCGCCAATTGCTTGCCATACTCGTTGAGATTCGCCACCTTTTTAGGTTTCTTCTTTATGTGGCAAACGTTGCAGCTTTCCTTCGTAGCCAGTTTCGTGTAGGCATCGTCTTTGTGAGTATCGAGGTACTTTGTTTTGAATTCTTTCTTGAATTCTGTTAGTCCAAAAGCGTTGGTTGCCGATGCAGCCAAGATTCCAGCAGCGAGGGACGCTAATAAAATTCTCTTCATCTGTTTTGTCTCCTTCGTAAAAGCGGGGCTCGTCGAACCGAGCAGCCTGCCGTCGGGTGGGATAGTTGGTTGGACCAGTGATCTGGCTGCGGCTAGGCAGGGAACAGTCGCTAACCGTTAGTAAAGTCCGCTTGCCCGCTGCTGTCAATATTCGTTCGTTCCCGACCCGTGTTCGTAGCAATCTGATACGCGAAGGTGTCAATGAATGTTCACATGAACTCGCCCTAAATGACGCCAACCGGCGTACTTAGGCACAAATGCAGCTTTCTGTCTCACTGACATCACTCGCCCAAATTAAGGGGCTGTACGCAACGCCCCGAAGTATCTGGACGCTTCGTTCAGCGCACACAGTCCTGTCAAACATCCACGAGCCCTTACCGATAGGCTTTGAGGTCCGGGACGGTCGATTCTGTAAGTTAGGTATTCTACAGCGAGGCTGCCAATTTTTGTCGACGAGCGGCCAAAGCCATAATGCCAAACAATGTGGCGACGAACGGGGACTGTTCAGGAACTGCAGCTCCGGTGCGAGGGCCTTGTTCGTAACCAGCGTCTTGGAATGCAAGCACAAGATCACGCGAAGTGAAGTCGCCATCGCCGTTCCAATCGCCTTCCGCCCAAGTGGAGTTGAGATCGTCGCCGTCTTCGTATTCTGCTGCCTGAAAGACAGCTACAAGGTCTTCACTGTTGAACTCACCGTCCAGGTTGGAGTCGCCAAAAAACGTCCCATATACTTCGTGCACCCAATACTCTCGGTCTGCCGCGTCAACTATTTCGTTTCTGTCTATGTCGAAACTCAGGTCACTTCCACCCGAACGAAGATGTGAAGTCAGCAACTCTAGGTCAATAGCGTCGACGAACCCATCTTCGTTGAAGTCACCAATGGGCGGATCATCCGATGTGACCGAAAACAAGGTCAACAATCCACTTGCTTGGTTTTGGTAAGGGCTATCCGGTAGATTTGGTTGTGATGCCCCCAATATCAGTTCAATCAATAAAGAATCATCGGTGAATTCGGCCGTTTCAACTGGACCATAAGAAAGAGCGGGCTCTCCGTCTGCAATATCGGCGTCATAAAAATACTCGACCGTCGGCGGAGATGCTCGGTATTCAATCTGCAGTCTAGACGTTGCCCCTTTCGGGGCTGGGTCAATAACGTCCCACATCTCAATGCCTGATGCTGACAAGCCCCATTTCCCCAGATATTCGGGTGGGGCACTGTTTGTTTGTAGTCTAAATTCTTTAAGTAGGCTGTCTGAGTAATAGGTCAAGGTTAGATAGTTCCGCGACAAGATGTCCTCTGGACCGACACTACCGACGTCCAAATCCTGGATCTCAATTGTCGTCGTGAAATCCCCATTACCTTCAATCACCGCCCGCATGCCATCAAAGCTACCCTCATTTTCGAGCGGGTTTTCCATCAAGAATCCACCATCTACAAATTCACTGTCTCCTGCAAATTGCACCCAGTTCGGTGCATCAAATGCTCCGTCCGTGAGGTCTTCTTCGAAACCAATGATTGCAGCTTTGGCCGTAAATGTGACGGCCAAAGCTAATGCCACTCCATGGAGCGCTTTCTTGCTGTCAGTCACGGTATTCGTGAGCTCCAATGTCGGGAAACTGGTCTCGGTATGGCGGATGCCGCTTGGCCTATCCCATTTATCGCGAATCCATGACCTTCATGGCGAAGTGCTACGCGATGACGCCTCGCGGTGGGGCACTGACGGTTATGATAGTCCCACTTGCGTTTATTGATTTTAGACTGAATGGTTACCGGATTCATGCTGACTTTGCAAAAAGTAATTCTACTGGCGACGTTGATAATTGTTGTCATGATCGCCAACGCGTTCTGTGATCCACCGAGCCCAGATCGACTCAGGATTACTGAATGGGCGAGGAATCCGATGGTCATGGATCCCGTTGCGTTGGCTTTCGATAACGCGGGTGGCCTTTACGTTGTCGAGTCGGCTCGACGATCCACCGTCGATATCGATATACGAAGTCACAAAACCTGGTTGCTGGACGATCTCGCGAATGACGACTTTGCATCCATGCGAGATTTCTTTCGTCGCCAGATGGCATCGTCAAAATCGGACGAAAACAAGCAATGGCTGACTGATCGCAATCAAGACGGAATTCACGATTATCAAGATTTGACAACGATCTCCGAACGGATTCGTTATCTCAAGGACACGGACGGAGACGGAAAAGCAGATCACTCAGTTGTCTACGCGGATGAATTTCAGGAAGAGTTTACTGGAGTGGCAGCTGGCGTGCTTCCGGTCAATGGAGACGTCTTGTTCACGGTCTACCCCGATCTGTGGAAGCTCCGAGATTTGGACGGCGACGATGCTGCGGACGGGCGAGTGTCGCTGTTTCGAGGGTTCGGAGTTCACGCTGCGTTTGATGGACACGATCTTCATGGACTGACCATCGGCCCTGAAGGGAAAATCTATTTCTCATGTGGAGACAACGGCTTCTCTGTGACAACGAAGGAGGGAAAACGGCTTCACTATCCAAACACAGGCGGTGTGCTGCGGATGAATCCGGACGGATCGGATTTGGGAGTTTTCGCCTACGGCCTGCGCAATGTGCAAGAATTCGATTTTGATCAATACGGTAACATGTTCGGCGTCGACAACGACGGCGATCTGGAAGACGAGCGAGAACGTACCGTCTACATCGCCGAAGGAAGTGATTCCGGCTGGAGATTGAATTGGCAGTTTCGGTCGGAAGGTTGGAGACGGTTCAACGGCGGCATGACCTACAATCCGTGGATCGCCGAAGGAATGTGGAAACCGGCTCACGAAAATCAGCCTGCCTATATCACGCCTCCGATGCAAAACTATTCTGTCGGTCCAGGTGGATTCAAATTCAATCCTGGAACGGGGCTAAACGAAGACTATCGTGACTTCTTTTTTTGCGTCCAGTTTCCGGTTGCCAACATTACAGCGTTTCGAACTCGGCCGAATGGCGCAAGCTTCGCAATGGTCGACGAGCATGTTTTTCACAGTGGGCTCATGGCCAGCAGCGTGAATTTCGGACCCGACGGCGCTTTCTACATCGCCGATTGGGTCGGCAAATGGACGCCTAACAATGAAGGAGTGATCTACCGTCTTGATGATCCAGCAGTCGATGGTTCGAACGTCAGAAAACAAGTGCAGCGCTTGCTCAAAGATGGCGTGTCTGATCGACCGGAAAAAAAGTTGGCAGAGCTGCTCGGCCACCCAGATCGACGCATTCGCCATCTGGCTCAGTTTGAACTAGTTCGCCGAAAGAGATTTCAGAAACTGCTCAGTGTCGCGAGGGCTGACGACGCGAATCCACTGGCAAGAATTCACGCGATGTGGGGTCTAGTTCAGCTAAACAATGCGTCTCCGTTTGACGAATCTAAGCGTTTGGCAGTGACAAACACGCTTCCATGGCATGACGACAATTCGCACGTTAGGCAGAACTGTGTTCGTGCTGCAGGCGACCTAAAACTGGCGCCCGCCGCTGCAGAGGTTACGGCGATGCTGGCCGACGATATTCCACTCGTCCGCAGCCACGCGGCCATCGCGCTTGGCAAGCTTGGAATTGTTAAGCAGTCGCAAGCTGGAGTCGCTGCGCGCCACGCAATCGAAAACTTGTTGATCCAAAACAGCGATGAAGCCAACGATCCATTTCTGCGTCATGCTGCGGTGATGGGATTCATCGGATGCGCGACCGAACAACAGCTGGCGGAATACGTGAACAATTCGAGCTCTGCCATTCGAGTTGCGGCAGTGCTCGCTCTACGGCGCATGCAAAGTTCTTTAATTGGCAATTTCTTGCACGACAACGATCTCGTCGTTCAGCGAGAAACCGTGCGAGCGGTTCACGATGACTTTTCGATTCCCAGCCAACTGCCGGCCGTCGCATCGATGCTTGTGCCTGATGGTCTACCAAACGACGAACCGATCGCACGACGAGTGATCAGCGCGAATCTTCGCTGTGGCACCGACGAATGCGCGCAAAGACTCATCAGTTTTATTGTCGATGACTCCGAATCTGGTCGAACCACGCTCAAGATTGAGGCGTTGAACACACTAGCCGTTTGGGGACAGTCACCGATTGTGGATCGAGTCGAAGGTCGGATCCGCCCGGCGAACTTTCAGAATCCGTCCTTGGGCAAACAACTGATTGCTCAACAAATTCAACAGATCTTTGCGACCGGCGATCCGGAGCTCATTGCTGCTACCACGCTAGTTGGGCGAAACCTCGGCGTGCCATTGAAGGCCGATGTTTTGACGCGCTGGGTTGAATCGGAAACGCAACCTTTGCAAAACCGCGTCGCTGCGCTGCGTGCTCTGGATTCTCAAGGTGCGGACAACGTAACCGGATTGGCAACTTCACTTTTGAACAGCGACAACAAACATCTCCGTCACGAAGCGATCCGGATTCTCGCGGACCGCAACGCCGACTTGCTTTGGCAACACATCCGCGTTCAATGGGATGTTGCATCGGTGGCCGACAAGCAAGTCTTTGTTCGCGCTATGCCTGATTTGAAGAACAGCGACGCAGCGAAACTGCTAAGCTCGCTGCTCGTCAAATTGATTGATCGAGAATTGCCGCCCGCGCTTTCGCTTGACGTGCTTCAGGCCGCGGACGGAGTAGAACAACTAAAAAGCGATTCCGCAAAGGCAGTCGCACGTGCCGAAGATTTACCGTTTGGAAAGTATAGTTGGTCGCTTGAAGGCGGAGACGCGCAAACAGGCGAACAGATCTATAAGAACCACGTTGAGGCACAGTGCGTCCGTTGTCATGACGCCGGAGGAAAAGGCAAGCAAGCCGGTCCCGTGCTCAGTGGAATTGCGTCTCGGGTCGATCGTGCTCATTTGCTTGAAGCGTTGGTGCGACCGAGTGCGAAAATCGCGGAAGGTTTCCAGTCAATTACAATCGTGCACGACGATGGACGCGTGCTCAACGGAACTGTTGTGCGAGAAGACAAAGAACACGTTGTGCTCGCGACGCCGCAGGCCAAGACGATTACCTTAAATGTCGACGACATCGTCGAGCGTCGCAAGAACGAAGTCTCGTCGATGCCGGACATGACTACCGTACTTAGTCCAATGGAAGTTCGAGATCTTGTGGCGTATTTATCGACACTTCGGTAGTGGTGCCGATATTCCTTGGTCGTGCTTTGATTTGAGAGATCCCAAATATGCTCAGCGTTCGATCAATTTGGTGGGTAGCGACATTTGTATTCCCTTCGTGTGTTGCGTTTCTCGCAAATGGCTCCGAACCGGAAACAGCAGGTCAAGCGGATCGTCCGCGGCATTGGGTCTGGTCGACGGCTCATGCGATTCCGGCCGAGACAACCAGTGAACAAAGTGGCTACTTTTCGATCATCGAAGGCCACAACAACCGCATCTACATCGGAACGGCGAAGTATGGCGACAACGCATATTTGGTCGAATTCGATCCAATCTCAAAACAAATGAAAGTTGTGTTGGACGCTGAAAAAGAAATCGGCGTCGATCGAACAGGTTTCGCCGCACAAGCGAAATTTCACACTCGCAACAACGTCGGCAAAAGCGGGAAGATCTACCTCGGGACGAAGCAGGGCTACATCAAGGATAAGGACAAAGAAAAGTTGACCGACTATCCTGGTGGTTATCCGATGGTGTTCGATCCGAAAACCGGCGTGACAAAAGTGTACGATATCCCAGTCGCGCATCAGGGAATTATCAGTGTCACACCCGATGAATCGCGAGGGCTGGCCTACATTTCGACGTGTTCCGATGGTCGACCGATCGAAAGTACTCACTTCATGGTGCTGAATCTTGAAACGGGTGAGTACACCGATTTGCTCGACTGCGAGCACATGTATGCATTCATCGTTGTCGATCACTTGGGTCGAGCGTATCACCCTATCCGCGGCGGCAAGATTGCTCGGTATCTTCCGGACGCAAAACGGCTCGAGCAACTTGAACATACAATCGACGGAAAGCCACCGAAAAAAGAAACGCACCTTATCGACGAGCACAGCCACCCGATTAACTGGGACATCACTGCCGATCGAAAGACGCTCTATTCCGTGCCGATGTCGTTCAATGGATTGTTTTCCTACGACTTGACGAAAGAAGGAAGCACGCTTGACGGCAAGTTTTTGGGGCCGCTGGTGTCCGGTGCGAAAGACACCGATTGTCGAGCCATGTGCGTTGGGCCGGACGGAACTGTTTGGGCTGGAGTGATGGCCACATTTGAAGGCTTGTCACAGGTGCCGTACTTGATCAGCTACACTCCGGGTGACGATGGCCCGGTAAATCATGGGCCGATCGCGATCTCCAATCCCGATTACACAAGCTTCGAAGGCCCGCAAAAGCACGGCGTTCATCGCCCGTTCGATGAGAAGTTGATTCCGCGTTACGTGATCATGGGAATCTGTGCCGCTCGCGATCGGACGGTTTACATCACGACGCTTTACCCGTTCACCGTTCATGCGATGAAGATTCCTCGCGTTGCAGGTGTCACAACCGAGTACCGTCACAACGCGCACGCCGATGTGATCCTGACGAGATTGCTAAAGACCGACACGCTTGATGGCAAAGGGCAAACCGCGCCGGTCAAATTGCGATCACTTTATGTTGATCAGTTTCCCGACAACGATTTGAGTCGTCCTTTTGCGGCCGAGCACGGTGTCACAATGACGCCGACGATAGCCGAAGCGATCACTAAAACGGACAGCGATGGCAACGAAGCGCTCGCGGTGGACGGGATTTATCTCGTGGCCGAACATGGATCGTATCCGCGTTCAAACACCGGTCAGATTATGTACCCGAAACGTCGGCTGTTTGGCGAAATTGCCGATACGTTCCGACGAACGGGACAATCGGTACCGGTCTTTTCGGACAAACATCTTGCCGACAATTGGACCGACGCAAAGTGGCTCTACGACACCGTGAAAGAGCTGAACGTTCCGTTGATGGCAGGATCTTCTTTGCCAACGCTGTGGCGATTTCCTCCTGTTGACGTCAAGCGTGGAGCAAAACTCAAGGAGCTGGTTGCCCTGTCGTACGGTCCTCTTGATGCATATGGTTTCCACGCGTTGGAGATGGTCCAGTGTCTGGTCGAGCGCCGTTTTGGCGGTGAATCGGGCGTGACATCAGTTGAATGTTTGGAAGGGGACGCAGTCTGGGAAGCGGCTCGTCAAGGAAGATTCGATCGCGAACTTTTGCGCCAAGCGTTGTCACGACTAAAGCATCCTCTGCCAGCCGGGACCGAGCTTGAAAAAGTCTGCGAGAATCCCGTTCTGTTTTTGGTCAATTATCGCGATGGTCTTCGAGTCAGCGTTTTGACTCCTGGCCATCCGATCGGTGAATGGGCCGTGGCTTGGAAATATGCAGACAGCGACGATGCAGACATCTCGGGGCAGATCGAGTCCACGACATTTTGGACACAAGAAACGCGGCCCTTCATGCATTTTACTTATTTGAGCGTTGGCATCGAGAAAATGATGCACACTGGAAAACCGACATGGCCTGTCGAGCGTACGCTCCTAACAAGCGGCATTTTGGACGCAGCATTGCTTTCAAAACGTGACGGTCACAAAGTCGACACGCCATGGCTCGATGTGACGTACACATCTGACTGGAACTGGACTCAGCCTCCGACTCCACAAGCGAATGGTCAGTAATGTCGCAGGCGGGCGACAACAACTAGAAATAAAACAAGAACGGTGGAAAGCAGAAGATTGGAATCACTAAAGAGCTCAGTCCAATAATCGTTCTCGTGCGACCGAGCGGAATGTAATCGTTGCGTGTCCTGGGGTGGTCAGTCCCGATCAGGATCACCAGAAACAACATCAAGGTCCAGTTGAACGCGTCGTACATAACGATCAAAAAGATTGCAGTGAACACGAACATGCGAGCGACAATCAATGCTCGCCTGCGGCCGAATAGCGTGTAAATCACGTGGCCGCCATCGAGCTGGCTGACCGGCATCATATTCAGGCCCGTGATCAACAGCCCCACCCAGCCGGCCATAAAGAATGGATTCAACTGGCGAATCGTCAACGCTCCAGTGTAGTTGTTAGAAGGATGAATCCAGTTTATCAGCAGATCGACCAATAATGGATTGTCTACGCTTGCGCCGTAAATCGGCCGACTGACGTCAAGTATGAACACTCCGTAAACCAGAATCGGAATAGCGACAACGAGTCCTGCCAACGGACCAGCGATACCGATATCAAAAACTTGGCGACGATCGCCCTGGCGACCGTCCATGGCGATGACAGCTCCCATCGTTCCCATTGGATTCAATGGGAACGGAATGAAAAACGGCAAACTAGCGGGGACTCGGTGAATCACTGTGGCGACGAAGTGTCCCATCTCATGAGCAAACAAAATAGCGAGGACACACGCCATGTAGGTAAATCCACGCCCCGGATAAGTCAGCGTCGCGTGAAACAGGCGATTGATGTTGAGCGTCGGCGTGAGCGGCCAGCCGAGTGCTCCAACCAGAAAAGTCGAAACACACGTTAGTAGAAACAGCACAACTGGCAGGACTGTCAAACGCTTACGTGACCGCAAATGGCTATCGTCCAGCACCACGTACGTTTGTGAGGGCATGTGGTCGGCTAAACCGGGAGGCGACGCGACGTCTGCCGGCACGGCCGAATCTTGGCTAGATGTGTCTGGTTCATTCATGGATAACGAATCATACAGCCAATGCCTCAGTTCGGCTATTACAGTTGACTGCGACTGCGGTGCACGCGCGTTGCCGACTGCTTTTATTTTGGCCAAGTGCAACGCTATGATTGGAAATCGGGCAGCACGGAAACGCCTGTCCGCTGGAATTGAAAAAATCAGTCGAGAGGCGAGAGTGGAACAGTCTTACGATGTCATCGTGGTCGGTGGAGGAATCCATGGCGTCGGAGTCGCGCAGGCCGTGGCGGCCGATGGCTATTCGGTACTCGTCATCGAACAGACTTCGCTGGCAGCCGGAACGTCCAGTAAATCTAGCAAGCTCATTCATGGCGGATTGCGATACCTTGAATCTGGCGAATTCTCGCTGGTCCGCGAAAGCCTGCGAGAGCGGGAACTGTTACTGAAATTGGCGCCCGACTTGGTTCGCCGATCCGATTTTTACATTCCCGTCTATCCGGCGACGAAACGTCGCCCAGGATTGCTTCGAGCGGGTCTTTGGGCATATTCGCTGATGGCTGGGGTTCGCAAGGAAGTGCGTCATCAAAAAGTGCCAAAGGCAGAATGGGAATCGTTGGACGGGCTGACAACAAAATCGCTCCAAGCTGTCTTCAAATACCCTGATGCGCAGACGGATGACCGTGCGCTAACAGCAGCAGTGATGCGATCAGCTGAGGCAATGGGAGCGGAGTTGGTTTGCCCAGCAAAGTTCGCAAAAGCAGTCGTGGCCAAAGATGAAGTCGAAACGACGATAGACAGTGGCGGAACAGAGTGGACTGTAAGTTGCCAAGTGTTAGTCAACGCGGCCGGGCCGTGGGCAAGCCGAGTTGCGGAACGGATTTCTCCAAAACCACCCATTGTCAATGTAGAGCTAGTTCAGGGAACGCACGTAGAATTGCCTGGCGAGGTCACTCGAGGATGCTATTACGTCGAATCACCGACCGATCAGCGAGCCGTTTTTGTCATGCCGTGGAAAGGTCGAACGATGCTAGGCACCACAGAGCTTCCGTTTGATCGACATCCCTCAGAATCGACTCCGACTGAAGAGGAAGTCCGTTACTTGTTGGAAGTTTATGCACACTATTTTCCCAATCGATCGATTGAAATTGTCGACAAGTGGGCTGGGCTTCGGGTTTTACCGGCTGCGAAGGGTACTGCATTTCGCCGTTCGCGCGAAACACAACTGCCGGCCGATCGAGAGGGTAGCCCTCGCGTGATTTCAATTTTTGGCGGCAAGCTAACCGGCTATCGAGCGACTGCTCAAAAAGTAATGAAAAAAATTCATCGTTCGCTTCCGATCAAGAAGCCGATCGCGGACACTCGAAAGCTAACGTTAACCGCCGAATGATGAATTCGCCTGCACAAGAATTCAAACGCGCCAACTCCACACTTTGACGGTTATGCCGCGATACGACAAAATACTCAGTGTCCGGTGACAATTGACTGGTAAGAGAGCGTACTTATGGCTATGCGTTTGATTTGGATCTATGTCGTTTCTGTTTTTGCGTTCGTCGCCACGACGCAAGCCGACGATCGGCCCAACATCCTGTTTGCGTTTGCAGACGATTGGGGCCGATACGCGAGCAAATACGCGGAGCTGGATGGACCAGGCACAGTCAACGATGCGATCAAGACTCCCAATTTCGACCGCATTGCGAATGAAGGAGTCGTGTTTCGCAACGCGTTCGTTACAGCTCCGTCATGTACTCCATGTCGAAGCTCGTTGCTAAGCGGTCAGTATTTTTTTCGCACGGGACGAGCCGCAATTCTTCAAGGCGCGATTTGGGATCCTCAGATTCCTAGTTATCCGTTGTTGCTTCGCGATTCTGGATACCATATCGGTCACACCTACAAAGTCTGGAGTCCCGGCACTCCGGCCGATGCGCCGTACGGTGCGGCCGAATTTCGCTATGTGGAAAGCGGCCGTTCGTTTAACGGCTTTTCGCAAGCGGTGACTCGGCAGCTGGTCCAGCAGAACGTTCCTATCGAGAAAACTCGTCGCGACCTGCTGGACGAAGTCGTCGGCAACTTCGAATCATTTCTGTCGAAGCGAGAGGATAGCCAACCGTTTTGTTATTGGTTTGGCCCGACGAATGTCCATCGCAAGTGGATCGCTGGGTCGGGGAAAAAGCTATGGGGGATCGATCCCGATTCGCTCAAGGGAAAGCTGCCCAAGTTTCTGCCTGATGTTCCCGTCGTCCGAGAAGACTTCGCTGACTATTTGGGTGAAGCGATGGCGTTTGATGCGGCGCTCGGTGAGCTAATCAAAAAGCTGGACGCAACAGGCGAACTCAACAACACGATCATCGTTGTCAGTGGTGACCATGGAGCGCCCGGATTTCCGCGAGGTAAATGCAACCTCTATGATTTTGGCACAGCCGTACCCTTGGCTGTGCGGTGGCCGAAGAAAATTCCGGCTGGACGAGTTGTCGACGATCTTGTCAACCTGATGGACTTGGCTCCAACGTTCCTCGAGTTAGGTAACGTAGAAATTCCAGAAGTCATGACGGGCAACAGCATCGTGCCGCTATTGAAGTCACAAGACTCTGGTCAAATTGATCCCGATCGAACGTGGGTGATCACCGGCCGCGAACGACATGTTGCAGCCGCTCGCGAAGGGTTTACACCGTACCCTCATCGAGCACTTCGCACGAAGGATTACTTGTACATCGTAAACTTTCGGCCTGACCGCTGGCCAATGGGCGATCCGAAAGCTGTGATTGATGATGCAGCACAATCGCGTGATGAGCTGACCAACAACACGTTTGCAGCGTTCGCCGATTTTGACGCAAGTCCGACGAAAGCGTGGCTGATCGAGAATCGCGAGACCGAACCGGACTATTATGATTTGGCTTTTGGCAAGCGACCGCGCGAAGAGCTGTTCGTGCTCAAGTCGGACCCAAACCAAATCGTCAACGTTGCATCGAACCAAGAATTTGCTGAAGTGAAGCAGCGACTTCACGATCAGCTGATGGCTGAACTCAAGCGCGTGGGTGATCCGAGAGTTGATGGCAACGGAGAGCATTTTGAAACGCCTCCATTTGCCGGTGTGCCATAACGCGAATATTCATCCTGCAGAAAAAAAGCGATGATGTGATCTAAATTCGAATGAAGCATTACCCAACTATTCGATTCACAGGTTTTGTTCGCCGTGCGGCGATCGCAGCGACACTGGTTGCAGGCCTGTGTCACCCTGTCATTGCGTGTCAGTACTGTTCGCTACTGAATCCCACCTTCACGTCCAGAATTGAAGATTCTCAAATTGCGATCGTCGGGACGGCTCAAGACGATGGAAAGTTTCGCATCCAACGAATCCTCAAAGGCGCAGACGTGATTGATTCCTCTGCCGAGCTAACCATCGAGGGTACATCGCCTAGCGTGCCGACGTTGGTTTTGGGGCAGCAAATCGATGAGTCAACGTTCGATTGGCAACGGCCTCAACAGATCGGTCGTGACGATTTCGTCTACATCATCGGCGCGTTAGAGGCATTGTCGCACGATCCGATCGACCTTGCGTATTTCTTTCCGTTTTTAGGAAATCCAGACGTCCCAATCGCGGACGACGCGTTTTATCAGTTCGCAAAGTCGGACTTTTCCGTGATCTATGCCGCGAAAGAAAGTTACGATCGGGACCACATCTTGGATTTGGTCCACAACCAGCGAACGTTGCCGGAGCACCAGATTCTTGGGTTTCAGTTGCTAGGGATCGTCGGCACCGAACAAGACAGCCAGCTGCTGCTTGAGCAAATGGAAGCGGCTCAAGCTGAGGCGCGACGAGGGCTGGAGATCATCATCGCCAGCTACCTTTCACTTGCAGGCTCGCCAGGGATCGAACACGTAACACAAAAGTACTTGGCAGATCCGGAGTGCAAATACGAACTTACGCATGCCGCGATCAAAGCGATTCGTCAGCACTTAGAAAATGATTCGCAGCTAGATCGCCAAGAACTATTAAGTGCTCTACATGCCGTGTTGGCCAACGCGGAAATCGCAGACGTCGTATTGCCGGACTTAATTGCCGCAAACGATTGGACGGCAATCTCGCAGGTCGCTCAATTATTTCGCGATGCAAAAGAGCGCTGGATTCGCGTCGGCGCAGCCACATACTTAGTCGCTGCGCCAGGGGAAAGCACAAAAGACGTTCTACCGGAATTGCGAGCGATCGACGAATCTGCGTTTGTCGAGGCAGAAACCGGAATAGCCCCGCCTCCGGTTATAACGACGTCTGCTGGCGATGTAGCTAGTCGAACGGCGATCGGTGCCGCTACGTCATTCTTGAGCTCTCCTGTACTGGCGACTGTCGTCATCGCGATCGTGATTGCATTGCTAGTAGTTGCATCGTTGCGATTGCTGAAAAAGAAGCCAGCATAAACCGCTCTCTGCGATGGAGCCGGATTGCTCTACAATTCCCGCCCGCTCGACTCGTTGAATGGAAGCAGCGTGCGCGAGCGGTTTGCCTACGATTGATCATGGATGATTGCTTGTGAATCGATCTGCGCGGAATCAAATCCGACGGAGTACGTTTGAACGTCTCGAATGCCGAGAGGTCTTGGCTGTGATGGCGTTTGATTTGTTTCCTGTGTCGGTTCCGAAGCCCGATGGTGTGGCTGATGTCGCAGTAGGCGACATGGACAACGACGGAGACCAAGACGTTGTGTCCGTGGCGACGCGAGGCGGTCAGTTGCTGTTTCACGAAAACGCAAATGGTGAAGGTGCGTTTTTCGCGTCCCGACGAATCGCCGAAAACGTCGATCGACCGACGAGCACGTTGGTGGCTGACTTCGATTTAGACGGTGACCTCGACGTCATTTTGGCGGCGCGAGGCGCTCAAATGCTGACGTGGTACGAAAACGATGGTAAAGGCGTATTTTCGGACCAGCAGACGTTGTTGGCGTCCGACAATCCGCTAGAGGGTGCAGCATCGATGGCGTTGGCGGATCTCGATGGCGATGGCGACATGGATGTGACAGTGGCCACGCTCGATAGTTTCGTGTGGCTAGAGAATCTGGGCGACGGAGAGTTTTCCGGCCCGATCCGCATTGCTCGCAGTGTGATGTTGCCGTCAGGCGTTTCGACGGCCGATCTGGATGGTGACGGCGACGAAGACGTTGTGGCGACAACAGCGCTCGATTCGCGCACGATGTGGTATGAGAACACGGGCGAAGGCATTTTTATGGCTCGCCACATGATCTCCCGCGACACGAAATTCGTCACCGCAGTCGCAACAACAGATATCGACGGCGATGGCGATCTAGACGTGCTGACAACATCGTTCTTGGACGGCGCAATCGTTTGGCACGAGAACACATCAGGGCGATTTCATCGATCTTCGCAAGTCGGCCAGATGAACGGCATCTCGGATTTGGCAGTCGTTGATATCGACGGTGACCAGGATCTGGATCTTGTGGCGTCGACATCGACGGTCGACCGAGTTGTCTGGTTCGAAAACACAGACGGCCAAGCTACGTATTCAGACGGAATCACAATTCAATCAAACGTCCGCAACGTTCGTGCACTCGATTCAACAGACATAGATGGTGACGGCCTGGCTGACATTGTGTTGGCTTCGTATTCGCACGACGTCGTCGCGTGGTTCCGGCAGTCGTCTAGTTCGCCACATCCAATTACGCGGGCACAACCTTTTTTCGTTTCGCCAGCTGACCCGAATGACGGAATCGATCTACCAACAAAGCAATCCGTGGCGGCGGAAATTGAAACGCCCGATAGTGGAAATGCGATCGCTGCTTCCGACGTGATCTTCGCTACGCGCGGATACGAGAATTTGCCTTCACAAAACGACAAACGTTCAAACCGAAAGCAATGGCTACGAAGCGAGTCTTCAATTCAAGACGTTGCGAAGCACGCCGGACTAGAAAAATAGAGAGATGAAACGATGAATAAGCGATCTCGTTTGTTTTGGTGTCTGTGTTGGACGGCTGCGTTTTTTTGCGCGGCTGACTCGGCGTTAGCTCAGCGTCGTGCAACACAGCCACGACCCGCCAGTTCAACCCGTAATGCAACAACGCAACCGCAAGCAGCTGGGCCTGAACGCCCGACAGCCGCGCGCGAAGCAGCGCCAAGAGCAACTCCCAAAGTTGCACGGCGAGGTGTCCAGCAGCGAGGTACCCAGCAACGAAGTACGAGTGTGCCGCTCGGATTTCCACTCGAAGTAGAACGCCAGCAACGAGTCGACCAGATTTTAAGATTCTGGGAAGTGGAGACGGCCAAAATCACAACATTCAAAGCGGACTACGAACGCCGCGAATATGATCCCGTCATGGGGCCCGTCGGGAAGCCGAATGCGATCGTGCGTGGTCACGTCCGATACTACGCTCCAGACAGAGGTTTGATGCAAGACAAGCAGATTTACAACTTTGATCCTGGTGCCGGTCAAGGCGACAAGCCATTTAAGCTGGCAGAAGACCAGCACGGTGAGGACTGGGTTTGCACCGGAACATCGATTTTCCTCAAACAGCCAGAAAACAAATTGCTCATAGAACGGCAATTGCCGCCGGATCTGCAAGGCAAAGCGATCTCGGAAGGTCCACTGCCGTTCTTATTTGGCGCGAAAGCGGAAACGATGAAACGACGGTTTTGGATTCGCGAAGTGACACCCAAGGACAATCCGAATGGCGATTACTTTTTGGAAGCGATACCCAAGAACCGCGAAGATGCAGCGAACTACGAACGAGTCGTTGTCGTCCTCGACAAGAAAGATCACTTCTTGCCCAAGAAAATGGAGGTGACGATTCGAACGCTGCAAGCGAAGGGCGGAGCTGGAAAACCTGGAAAAACACTCAGGCGAGTTGATGTGTACGTTTTCAAGGATCGCAAAGTCAACGATCCTACCGATCGCGTGAAAGGATTCTTTGCGACTTTCGTGCGACCGACGTTGCCAAAAGGTTGGAAGACGCAGGTGCTTGATTGGAACATGCAACCAGTAAATGGTCCGATCGCAGAACAGCCCGCGTCCAGCCGACAAGCTCAAACTCGGCCGAAGACGGATCCGCGGCGGGCTCGTTGAATTGGCCGTTCGGCGCTGTATGCGAATAATCGCATTGAGGTTCCCGCGACTTTTCCGGCAAATTCGTGCAATCTATAATTCCGCAGGACTCGTTTTCTGCGGAAGCCGAACGGACAGTCGCGATGTGTACTCAATTCAACTTGACGGATTTGATGAATCGAAACATCTCCCATTCGTGGAAGCGTTTCGGATCGCTTGCGGTCATCTTGCTTAGTTTGCTTTGCCTACCGGTCCATCCAATTCATGGGCAAGACGGCGAATCGGTTGGGCGATTGGTTCGCATCAATCTGCCGATTGTTGATTCGGACGACACTAACGCAAAGCGAACGATTGACCGAATCGTCGACTCGCTGCCACAGGGCGAATCTCGTCCAACGTTGGTCTTGGAGTTTCGCGCAGAGCGAGGTCAGTCGTCAGCCGGCAGCGAATTTGAGCGGTGTCTTTCTTTGGCGAATTATCTTTCGCGGCTGACGACGGTGCGTACCGTTGCGTTTGTTCCCGAAACGTTAGTTGGTCACGCCGTGTTGCCGGTTTTGGCGTGCGAAGAAATCGTGATCGCCGAAAACGCAAAGTTCGGTGACGCGGGCCACGATGACTCGAACTTGGGCGCAACGGTCCGACGAGCATACGTCGAAATCGCGGAAAGCCGTCGAACGGTTCCACCAGCAATCGCGCTGGGAATGCTCGATTCCAAATTAAGAGTGTTTAAGGCCGACACGAATTCCGGAACGTTATTCGTTTTGGAATCAGAACTGGACAGTATCAAAGTCGACCGCATCGTCAGGTCTGTGGAGACTCAGTTCGAGGCAGAAACTCCCGGACTACTTCGCGGGGCTGAAATGCGGGATCTTGGGTTCGCGAGCTATTTGGCGGACGATCGAAACGCACTAGCCGCGGCTCTGAATATTCCTGTGACAAATCTTGAGTTCGATCCGTCGATGGGTGGCGAATGGCGAGCGATTCGTCTGGAACTGCGAAACGTTGTTAATGATTCGTCCGTCAATCGCATCATCAGCACAATCGATCAACAGATCACGGCGATCGACGCGAATTTCATTTGTCTGGAAATCGATAGTGAAGGCGGCTCGTTATCGGAAAGTAGTCGTCTGGCAAACTACATTGCTGATTTGGATCGATCGAAGATTCGCACCGTTGCATTCGTGTCGGGTCGGGCCTTGGCGGACACAGCGCTAGTAGCCTTCGCGTGTGATCATCTTGTTGTGACAAACGATGCCAAAATCGGCGGCAGCGGTACGGCGACGATAACCGAAGAGCAAATCTCCGACAGCAAGCAGGTCCTTGAACGAATTGCTGATCAAAAGTCGGACTACTGGTCGTTGACTGCTGCGATGATCGATCCTCACTTGCAAGTCTACACGTACCAACAAAGTGGACGTAACCGAAAGTTGCACTTGTGCGAAGATGAGCTGCACCAAAGGTTCGGTGATGCCGCAGAGCAAGAAGATCGTGTCGACCGCTGGATTCGCGGTGACGAGTTAACGTCCGGCGACAGTCCGTTGCAGCTAGATGGCAGGCAAGCGGGTCAGTTGGGCTACGCTCGTTTCGTCGTTGAAGACTTCAGCGAGCTACGTCAGCTGTACCAGCTTGACGACATTCCCGAGTTGACTGGTCCAAACTGGGCATTCCAAGTTGTCGAAGTTATTGCGAGGCCTGAAGTCGCTGCTTTGCTACTGGTGATTGGAATCCTTTCGCTTTACATCGAACTATCTTCGCCGGGTATTGGCATTGGCGGATTCGTCGGTACGGTCTGCTTCGCGCTCTACTTTTGGAGCAACTTCATGAACGGCACAGCTGAATGGCTCGAGATTGTGCTGTTCTTGCTGGGCATCGTTTTTGTTTGTATGGAAGTGTTCGTCTTGCCCGGATTCGGAATCTTTGGCCTTGGCGGCGGTGCAATGATTCTGGCGTCGCTGATCTTGGCGACTCAGACATTCATCATGCCAACCAACGAATATCAAACGGAACAGCTCTTGCGATCGATGATGACAGTGTTCGGCGCGATCGTGGCTGTGATGGTTCTTGGCGTGACGTTGCGAAAACACTTGCCCAACGTGCCCGTGCTTGGTCGCATGATGCTTGCTCCGCCAGTCGGAGAAGATCTTGAAGAACTTACCAGGCGCGAATCGATCGTAGACTACGAATACTTGTTGGGACAAATCGGAACCGCGAAGACTCGTTTGTCTCCAGCAGGCAAGGCAATATTTGGTGATGACTTGGTGGATGTCATCAGTCAAGGCGAAATGATTGGACAGAACGATTCGATCGTTGTGATTGAGGTACTGGGAAATCGAGTTGTGGTTGAGTCCGCTGGATAACGGGTTAATTAAGTACGATCTAACCAGCAGCTACCGATCAGGCGAGATTGCGATTCGATAGCGTCGCTGCCGGGTAGCTTGTCTTTCTGGTTATTGTCCGAACAATAGAGTACGTGTCGTCCGTTCTAACTGTTTTCACAGCGCGTTCAGCAATGTCTCAGTACTATTGGCCCGCGATTTTGCTTTTTGCCACGATTGCATTGGCGGCGTTGGAGCTGGTGATTCCGTCTGGTGGTGTGCTTGGCATCATGGCGTCGCTCACTTATGTAGCGTCGATTGTTGCAGCGTATACTAGTTGGGGATTCCAATTTGGGACCATCTATTTGGTCTGCACAATGGTAGTGGCGGTTGTGTGCGGAAACGCGTTCGTTCGTTATTGGCCCAAGACCGCCATTGGACGACGAATCTTTGGTACTCCGCCTTCCGAAGAAGAGGTTATTCCAGAACGCCGCAGAGAACTGCACGCGTTAGTTGGTGCTCGCGGAAAAACGATTTCGGCTATGTTGCCGAGCGGCGCCATTCGAATTGACGGCCGAGTTTTGGATGCCGTAAGCGATGGCATGGTCATTGAAAAAGATACGCCGATTGAAATCGTTCGCGTCAAGGCAAACCACCTTGTCGTGAAGCCGGTCGATCCAACGAATGGTCCTCAAACGGCAGAAGAAGTTGAAACTGCGCTCCAGCAACCGATCGATCCTGCGATCGAAGATCCGTTTCGCGATTAATCTCCCGTGACGGTTTGAACGGCACCGTCTTGTGAATCTGCATTTCGCCACTGGCATCGGAACGACGCCGTCACGCTACAACGGCGATGCTATTTGACAACAACGTAAGAGACTTCATTTCGATAGCGTCATCACCGTACTGAACAAACTGCTGACGCCGCGGCGTAAAGATACGTAAACTCAGTGTCGGAATTCAGCTACAAGGAATAGGCAATCTCAATGACATACAGCGGCAGAGTGTCAAGGTAACTTGGTCGTATCGATTGTTAGCTTCGGTGACCTCGTTATAAAGTCGAATCAGATGTCTAGACCAGCTGCACCCTCCCCTCATTTGCTGCGTTTGTCCTTGGGTTTCGTTTTCTTTTACTTTGGATTTCTGAAATTCTTTCCTGACCTTAGTCCGGCGGAAATGATCGCGTCGCAAACTGTGATGAGGATCAGTGGCAACACCCTAGATGCGCGAAGTGCGATGTGGTGGCTAGCGCTGCTGGAGTGCGCGATTGGCGTGGGATTTCTTTTAAATGCGGGTCTCAGATTCGTTTCGGCACTGTTCTTGCTACACATGATCGGGACGTTTCTGCCGCTGGTCTTTCTGCCGGAGTACGCTTTCAGAATTGGCGTTGCTCCGACGTTCGAGGGACAGTACATCTTGAAAAACCTCGTTTTTGTGGCAGCAGGGTGGACAGTGCTGTTGCCACATTGCCTGCCAACGCGCAGCACAGGAGCGACTGAAATGATCGAGCCCACCGTGGCGAAAGTGCGGAGCCGTCGCGTCGCAACCAATACTGTTACCGTATCTTAAGAAAGTCGTTGGAACACTAACTATGAATAAACACGTTGGACGAGCACTTTCCGCACTTGTAATCGTTGCGATCGCTTTCGCTGTCGGAATAACCTACGAACGCTATCGAGGTACGGACCACAGCCGTGTACCACGAACGCAGCAATCGGAGACTCTGGCAGCTGGATTCCTTGCGAACACCGCGCTTGCGGCATCCACTTCGCAATCTGCTGCTGCAGTCGAATCTAAAGCACCGACACATCGACCTGCGAGTCCGTCTGCTACGCTGGGCGGGAACGCTAACGAACTGGAGATTTACCCGACCATTACAAAAGGAATGCGAACGCCATTCGATCTTTGGCGTTATTACGGACGCGGCCGTTCTTCGTTCGGCTCGCCTGTACTTCCAATGCGATTCGATCAATGGCTGGAATTCCACCGCAAGCAGAAGCCAGAGTTGATGTCTGACGTTCGCGATTACATGAATGATCGGTTTGCTTTCTCTGGGACGCCGATGCCTGGGAAGTATATGTCAGGCGGCAAGGAAATTATGGTTGGCCCGGTTGCTCGCTTGCCTAAAGGCGTTGAGTCGTATGAACAACTTGCGTCGATGTCTGCAACGGAGATTCGCGACCGTGATCTGTTTCCGTTCAAACCGCTGGCTCACCCGCTTCAGTCAGTTGCACATATGGTCTTTCCTGATGCTTGGATCAAAGCTCACCCGGAGCACTTGCGAATCGACGTAGACCATGACATGCCGGAAGCCTACTTGCCGGAATTCCCGCCGCCGATGTTCTTGACCACACACAAGGAACTCGGAGATGTCACCAACGGGCAAGAAGTGACTCTGGATAATTTCTTTGAGATCTTTGACGGCCTGATTACGCCAGAGCAAATGGAAGGCTTGAAAGAGCTACTTCGTCCGTCACCAACGACGTGGTTCAATCACACGGATCACCGAATCACCGCAGCTCCCTCAAAAGGCGTGGCTTGTTTCGATTGCCATGTGAATGGACACACGAACGCCGCAATCGAGTTGGGTCCGGACGCGCGACCAAATATGGCTCGTCTAAGAACTGACACGCCGACGATGCGAGGAAACTACAATCTGATGCAGCTATCGTCCAAACGATCGATTCGCAGCATGGATCATTTCTCAGAAGTTGAGGAGTATTTCGATGGCGATCCAGGAATGCAGCAAGCAATTGGGCCTCGTGCGGTCAAACGCGAAGTCACGAACCGTATGGGCGACTTTAACTCGATCTTGGACTATCCACCTGCACCGAAGCTTAACCCTCTGATGCAACTAGTTCCAGAACTGGCGACAGAGCAGGAGTTGCGTGGTGAAAAGCTGTTTCACGGCAAAGCACAGTGTGCAAAATGTCATTACGGACCTGCGTTTGTCGATGACTACATGCACGACCTGAAGGCCGAACGGTTTTATGTTGGGCGACCGGAAGGTCCAATCAAGACGTTTCCGCTGCGAGGCATCAAAGACTCTCCGCCGTACCTTCACGACGGAAGACTTCCGACGCTCCACGACACGGTCGAGTTCTTCAAC
>JAGQPC010000226.1 GCA_020426925.1 Planctomycetales bacterium
GGAGTCTAGTACGGCCAGCAGATTCCGCCTGAAGGCAGGACTACGAACAGGAAACGGCGTTGCCTAACTGGGCTTTTGAAATCACATGATCAACAATCGTCAAACGAGTATGGTGCGAATCCAGTTGCGCGCCTGTTGGGGCCATGTGTCGCGAATCGCCGGGTTTGCATTCGCGATTGCGTTCCTTTGCGCGCTTGCCACAGTCACGATCGCAGCCGAATCGCCAGTGCGACTCGGCAACAACGGCCGACTCGAATATCAGAACGGCGATCGCGGCGATCGGATCCCCGACTTCTCATATTGCGGTTATCAAAACGCAAACGTCGCGTTGCCTTACGTAGCGGCGCAGATTCGAGTCGCCCCAAGCGGAGCTGACGACACGAAGCGAATTCAAGCAGCGATCGACTACGTTTCTCGTCAGCCAGTTGACGCAAACGGATTGCGCGGAGCGGTCTTGCTCGGCAGCGGCGAATTCCAAGTGTCAGGCCAACTAAGGATCACGGCTTCAGGCGTTGTCCTGCGAGGAAAAGGAGCCGGAGCTGACGGAACAGTTATTCGGGCGACGGGCCAATCGCGGCGTGCGCTGATTCGAGTTTTAGGACAGTCTCGCGATAAAGACGCGGTCGGCGGGAGACGCGTTGCGATCGTGGACGATTACGTTCCGGTGGGAGAAACGAAACTTCGCCTCGCCTCGACCGATGGGCTCGTCTCCGGCCAAGCGATCGAGATCGTGCATCCATCTTCTAAAGCGTGGATTTCAAAGCTGAAAATCGATCGCCTTGGCTGGCGAGAAAGAACTCGCGATATTAGCTGGCTCCGGACAATCGCATCGGTCGATGGCGACAGTATCGAAATCGACATTCCGTTGACTTTGGCAATTGACAAGGATTTGTCACAAGCTTATCTGAAGGCAGTCGATGGTCGCGAAGACACGCACGACGTTGGCATCGAAGATATTTCGTTCGTCTCCGACTACGACCATCAGAATCCTCGAGACGAAGAGCACGCATGGTACGGAATCCAGATGCAAAATGTGCGTGACGGTTGGGTTCAGCGTGTTAGCTTCAAGCATTTTGCTGGTGGTGCGATCATGCTTGGCGAACGGACCTCGCGAATCACGGCAGTGGACTGTGCGTCATTTGCTCCAGTTTCTGAGTTGGGAGGTTATCGCAGGCAGACGTTTTTCACGATGGGGCAGCAGTGTCTATTCTTGCACTGTTGGTCGGAGTTCGGCATGCACGACTTTTCCGTCGGCCACTGTGCCGCGGGTCCGAATGCGTTTGTCGATTGCTATGCAAAGAACGCATTGGGCGACAGCGGACCGCGTGAAAGCTGTGCTAACGGCGTACTGTATGACAACGTCCGCGTCGAGAGCAATGACCTGAATCTGATGAATCGGTGGAACTCGCCGCCGAAAGCTGGTTGGTGCTCGATCAACTCTTTGCTGTGGCAGTGTCAGGCGGCCAACGTCCGCTGCGATGATCCAATCGTGGGCAGCAACTGGGCGATCGGACTGTGGGCGACTCCGCATGGCAATGGGTACTTCGAAGGATTAAGTGACTTCGTCAAACCCATCAGTCTCTATCAACAACAGCTTGCCGAGCGGATCGGTGATGAGCCCGCGAGTCGAGTTGGACCATTCCTTTTGAATCCGGTGGGGGCAACGAATCCCAGCGTCGAACAAGCTCAACGACTTGCCGCGGCATCGAACGTGCCTGCTCGCCAGCTGATCGATGAGATAAAAGGCCGGTGGGAAACACGAACTGACGCAGGCGATTCTGCTCCTGAGATCGCCGAAATTGTTATCGAGCAACAAACGGTAACGGATTTCGCGTCTACAGCGCAATTAAAAATCCAGAGCGGCTGGCTGACGATGAATGGCCAGCTTCTGACAGGAAATCACTTCACGCCGACGTGGTGGCGGGGCGAACTGCATCCGGAGCGCGCGGCGGAGATGGGACCAGCAATCACTCGTTTTGCGCCGGGCCGTGATGGAGTCGGCTTGACCGACGATTTAGCGGTTACAGCCGAATTCATGGCCACGCGTAACTTTGCCAGCTACGACCATCATTACGGATTGTGGTACGACCGGCGCCGCGATGATCATTTAATGGTTCGACGCATAGATGGCGAAGTCATCCCACCGTTCTACGAACAGCCGTTTGCGCGAAGCGGTACGGGGACAGCATCGGACGGGCTCAGCAAATATGACGTTCGCAGGTTTAATCCATGGTATTGGGATCGACTCAAAGCGTTTGCTGCATTCGGCGAGCAAAACAGGCACGCCTTTGTCTTGTTTCACCAAAGCTATTTCCAGCACAACATTTTGGAAGCCGGTGCTCATTGGGCCGATTCACCATGGCGTCCTGCAAATAACATCAATGATGTGGAACTGCAGGAACCGCCACCTTACGTTGGAGACAAACGCATCTTTATCGCCGAGCAATTCTATGACGTTTCGAAGCCGAAACTTCGTCATCTGCATCGTAACTACATTCGGCAGTGCTTGAACAATTTCGTCGGCCAACGAAACGTTATCCAGCTGACAAGTGAAGAATACTCTGGGCCGTTGTCGTTCGTGCAGTTCTGGATAGACACGATCGTCGAATGGGAAAATGAAACGGGAAACGAGGCTGCGATTGCACTAAGCTGCACGAAAGATGTGCAAGACGCCATTTTGGCTGACCCAATTCGCTCGACGCACATCGATGTCATCGACATTCGATACTGGACGTACACGGCTGACGGAACGCTGTACGCACCGGCTGGCGGACAAAATCTCGCACCGCGGCAACACCTGCGGCGTCTGAAACCGAAGAGCACATCGTTTGAATCAATCGTTCGCAGCGTCCGCGAATACCGAGACAAATTCCCCGACAAAGCGATCACGTACAACGCTCACATTCATTGCCGAGCCAAACGTGAAGGCTGGGCGATCTTGATGGGTGGCGGCTCACTGCCGAACGTCCCTCAGCTTCCCGATGAAGTGGCAAGCGCGATCATCCAAATGAAGCCGTCCGATCGGTTGAAGCTGGGCGAACAGCAGTTGTGCTTGGCAGAAGATGACCGGCAGTATTTGATCTATTCAAATTCGAACACAGGACAACACGTAAATTTACCAGCCGGACAAAAATGGAAATGCTTTCGCGTTAGTCCAAAGTCTGGCGAAACTGTCGAGACAAACCAGCCTGTCGATGGAGTCATCCAGGTTGACGGTGGGCAGTCGGTCTTGTGGATAAAACCAGCGAGCTGACTAGTTCCGCCTGAAGGCGGGACTACGAACAGAGAATCGCGATGTCAGGCTACCGAGCGAGTTCGATGATCTCTGGAAGCGTAACAGCTTTGTCGTAAAGAGCTCGGCCGACAATGCAAGCTGGCATGCCGGCGTTTTTGAGATCCGTTATATCCGCGGCCTTGGAAACGCCACCTGAAGCGACGACTTCGACATTGACCGCGTCGTTCATTTTCTTCATCGCGTCGACATTCGGGCCGACCATCATTCCGTCTCGCGCAATGTCGGTGTAGACGATTGCTGCAATCGGCAATTGCTCGAAACGTTTTGCCATGTCCGTTGCGTCAACGTCGCTCGTTTCCAGCCAACCGTCGGTCGCCACTTGTCCATCGCGCGCGTCCAAACCGAGAACTAGCTTGCCTGGAAATTTCTCCGCCATTGTGGAAAACCAGTCGGGATCTTTCAGTGCTTTCGTACCAACGACGAGGCGAGCCACTCCAACGTCTAGCATCGATTGAATTCGCTCCTCCGATCGGATCCCGCCGCCAACCTGACACGGCAGCGAAATCGCTTTCACGATCTCTGCAATAACGTTCGCATTGACGGAGTTGCCATCTCGCGCGCCATCCAGATCGACCAGGTGCATGCACTGCGCACCTTGCGACACCCAGTGCTCGGCCATTTTCACAGGGTCTTCGCCAAAGACTGTCTCTCGGTCATAGTCGCCTTGTTGAAGGCGAACGCAGTTGCCACCTCGAAGGTCGATCGCTGGCCAGATTTTCATATGTGTTCCTTGCGCGATAGGTAACGACGAGCTCACTAGTTTGCGTCACTACAGATCGGAAAAATTCTTCAGCATTTGCAGGCCAATCGATTGGCTTTTTTCCGGATGGAATTGTGTCGCGTACAGATTGTCTTTCCAAACCATGGCAGTGAACGGCTGATGGTAATCCGCCTCAATTGCCACGCACTCGTTATCCTTCGGCACGACATAGTAGGAATGGACGAAATAGAAGTGGTCGCCTTCGTTCACGCCTTGTAACAGCGGACAATTCGGTTGTTTGATAATCGCTTGGTTCCATCCCATGTGAGGAACTTTAAACTCGCGAGGCACTTCAAATCGAACGACTTCGCCTGGAATTGCGCCGAGTCCTTCGTATTGGCCACCTTCGTAACTGACGTCGAACAGCAGTTGCAAGCCAAGGCAGATTCCCAGAAACGGCTTGCCAGATTCGATCACGTCGCGAATTGGCGTCACCAGCTCGCGACGTTTTAGCTCGCCGATCGCATCACGAAACGCCCCTACACCGGGCAGAACTACTTTATCCGCACTCGAAATCTGATGGACATCACCGGTAACGATCGCTTCGGCACCAACTCGTTCGAAAGCCTTCTGCACGCTGCGAAGGTTGCCCAT
>JAGQPC010000227.1 GCA_020426925.1 Planctomycetales bacterium
AATGATCAAACTGTCATAAAGCCCCCACGCCCAATACGCATCTCGCGGCACGCGACGCAGCGAGCCATCAGCGTTGGTCCACCATAGCAAACCGTATTGATCGGACGCGTTACCTTGAGACTTTCCTCCGTCCCATTCCGGCAAACCAATCACGTCATCAACCGGCCGAGTCGCGAACCGCACAAACGACTTCGACAAAAGCTGTTGATCTCGCCAACGGCCTTCTCGCAAATAGAGAAATCCCAGGCGAGCCAGCGCGTCGACATTGGCGTGAATGCCGGCTCCGAACTCGCGACGCTTTATGCCGTCAATTTCGTCATCGCGATATTGATTCTTTCGCCACGTAAGATCGTCTTCGGCGATCCCGATCGGAGTGAAAATTCGTTCAAACATCACATCGCGCAAATCACGACGATACTTGAGCGTCAAGCACTCGGCTAACCAGTTCGGCCCGCCATCGCTGTAGTGCCATTGAGTGCCGGGCTCAAAGAGAATCTTTTCGTAGCCGCCAGGTTTATCGAATCCTGCAGTTTGAGTCGCCAAATGCAGCAGCGTGATCTTGGCTGCCCAATCCGAATGCGGTTGGCCAGACGGCGGTGTCCCGAACGACGGATAATGGTGCTTGGCCAGATCTTCAAGCTTGACGACTCCGTCACTCAACGCCACACCAAGCATCGTTGCTCCGAACGACTTCGTCGTCGATTTAATATCGTATCTTTTGCGTTGATCTCCCCATCGAGTCACAACTTTGCCATGTCGAGAAATCAAACCAGAACCACCTGCTGTCAACGCATACCGCTTTGCGTCTTCCAACAGATCAGACTGCATTCCAACCTCGACCGGATCAACTTCACCCCACGCCTGAGCGGGCCACGCTTCTGGCTTTTGAGCGTACGTTGAACCGGCATTGCAACACACAAGCCACACCGCAAAAAGCTGTGAACAAATCTTCATATTTATGAACTGTTCTGAATTCTTTTTTTCACACTCGTCCGCAAATGCGATTTTCGTCAGATTCTAGCAGACTTGGACCGAGGGAGATCGGAATGGAGGAGCCAGCGATTGCGATTCTCGCCACTTAGCCCGTGCGCTTGCTGGACCTCGCCACGAACAAGTACCTCGCAGCACACGCGTTGTGACGGTTCCCGAAGCATTCCAGCGTCTATTGACTGCATTCGCTATCCTGCCGTCTGCACAACTCTGTCACCGGATTGCTATGCATGCAGTGCTGTCAGCGAATGCTATTCGATTGTCAGACGCCGTGGTTTAAACTTTTGGGCCAAACTGAACCGAAGGATTGGTTCTTTCTTTCGCCAGCATCATCACGGCTTGAATGCAATGGATTGCACGACCGATTTGTCGAGTGTTGTTAACAACTTGCCTTCGAATCCTCGGATTCTGGTTTTGGGCGATTTGATGCTCGACCGTTACACGACCGGAATCGCGGAACGAGTCAGCCAAGAGGCACCGGTTTTGGTGCTGAGCTCGAAATCGGTTGAACATCGGTTGGGCGGCGCGGCTAGCGTTGCCAATATGGTTGCGGCGTTGGGAGCCGATGTTGTTGCTGCAGGCGTCGTTGGGGATGACGCTGTCGGAGAACAGTTGAAGCGGTCGCTGCAGGATGCAAGTGTTTCCACAGAATTCGTTGTCACCGATAGTGAACGCCAGACGACGCTAAAAGAGCGATTCGTTGGACGCAACGGTTCGGGGCTGCCGAGTCAGATTCTGCGAGTCGACACTGAATCGAAGCATGATCTAAACGAATCGATCGAACGACGCTTGGTCGAATTGGTCACTTCTTCAATCGACGATTTCGACGCCGTGCTGATTTCCGATTATGCGAAAGGAGTTTGCACTCGTCGCTTACTCAACCGAGTTATTTCCGTGGCGAATGAAGCCGCCGTTCCCACCTTAGTCGATCCGGGACGAGACCGTGATTTTTCAATCTACCGAAACGTCTCGCTGATCAAACCCAATCGAATCGAATCGTCGCTGGCGATCGGAAAGCCCATTCGAACTCACGATGAGGCAATCAACGGAGGCGCAGAACTCTGCAATCGATTTGACATCGACGCGGCGATCATCACTCTCGATTCAGACGGCATGTGCTTGGTGACACATAATGGCGAAGGGCAAATCTTTTCTACAACGGCGCGATCTGTGTACGACATCACGGGCGCGGGCGACATGGTGCTTTCGGTGTTGGGGCTATGCCTCGCCGGCGGAGTACAAATCGAAAACGCAATTCAAATCGCAAACGTTGCGGCTGGCTTGGAAATTGACCGAGCGGGAGTTGCTGTTCTAAACCGCAGTGAGATCGCAAATGGTTGCGAGCAGTCGGCGGGAAAAGCTCGAAAAGCGATCACGTTGCAGCAAGCTGCAGACTGCGCGGAAGAATTTCGCCGCAAAGGAAAAACCATCGCGTTTACCAACGGCTGCTTCGATTTGCTGCATGTCGGCCACGTGACTTATTTGGAAGAAGCTGCATCGCTAGCGGATGTTTTGATCGTGGGCGTGAACAGCGACTCAAGTGTGCGCCAACTGAAAGGCCCCGAGCGACCCGTTATCCATGAGCACGATAGGCTGGCGATGTTGTCGGCACTCAGTTGTGTCGATCACGTGATCTTGTTCAGCTCGGAAACTCCGTGCGACATCATTCGGGCCGTCCGCCCTGACGTGCTCGTGAAGGGTGGCACGTACACCACTGACCAAGTTGTCGGCCATGAAATCGTGGAAGCATACGGCGGTAAAGTCTGCGTAACAAATGTCGTCGACGGCGTTTCCACGACTCGGATCGTTGATTCTCTAACGAATCGCACGACGCTACGCAAAGCCGGTTAGACGCAGCCGAGTAATTCGCTGCCAGGGCGTAGACGAGCGTCGAGACGCGACACTATTTCCCCACAAGATGCTTACGCCGGAGACTTTTCGTCGAACAAGCATTCGTACTGCTTGTGGCAAAATGAATCGGTCATCCCTGCGATGTAATCTCGCACGGCAAGTTCGACGCCGACTTTGCGCGCTCGAGTTTGGAATGGCAACGGCATCAACTCCGGCGTCGCGACGAAGTGATGAAACATCGATCGCAATCGTTCTTGTGCTCGACGTCGGACAGCAACCAAATCAGGATGACGGTAGACGTGATCGTAGAGAAAAGCCTCAAGCTGTGACTTTTCCTCCTGAAGCTGAAGGCTCGCAGACAGTTCTATGCCTCTACCTTCCGTCGCGTTGTGCGATTTCAAATGTTCCAACTGGCGAGTAGAATTCTGCAGCGTGTCGTCGACTTGGTGGTCGAGTAATTCGTGAACAAGCGTCTGGCGTAGTTGCTGTCCCGATAGTTCAGGCGACGCGTCGATAACGCGATCATAACAAGTGCGAATCAATGGAAGCTCGAGCAACTCATCAATCGAAA
Organism: Planctomycetales bacterium; assembly: GCA_020426925.1. GTDB lineage: Bacteria > Planctomycetota > Planctomycetia > Pirellulales > Pirellulaceae > JAGQPC01. Next base: position 3,413 of record JAGQPC010000227.1, read on the forward strand.
TCAGATCAAGTTTAACTGCGTCGTCGACATCGTGCGCGTCGTACGTGATGCTGTCCGCCAAATCCACAACCTGCGCCTCCAAACACGGAAGCTGTCGTCGATCGCTCTTGTCGATGCGAGATGTTTGCGCATCCAGAATTACGTTGGTGAGATTCAAACCGGGATAGTCCGGATAAGGCCGTTCCAGTTCTGTCGTAATCGTGAGCGCGAACCGATTATGGCTGAATCCGCCATGCTCGTGCAGGCATTCGTCGAGTGCATCTTCACCCGCGTGACCGAATGGAGGATGTCCGATGTCATGCAGTAGCGCGAGTGCTTCGACTAAGTCTTCGTTTAATCGCAACGCTCGACCGATCGTCCGTGCAATCGATGCGACTTCCATCGTGTGCGTCAGACGAGTTCGGTGATAGTCGCCCATCTGTCCATTGAAGACTTGCATTTTTCCGCTCAGCCGACGAAAAGCTGAACAATGCACGACGCGGTCTCGATCTCGCTGAAAAGGTCCACGATATGGGTGAGTGGACTCTGGATACTGACGGTCCAGCGAATCGCGGCTGAATGTCGCGTAAGGCGCGAGCAGCGCATTCTCGCGTTCGTCAATGAGGCAAGCGAGTTGGTTCATGAGTATTTTTTTTGGGCGTTGGAGTTCTAACGACTGCAAATCGTGCTCAACAAGCAGCGATTCCTACCATTTTCGTAGATTACGCGCCCACGAAAGCAAATTCCTGAAAGTCAGCTCCTTCGTACGACAGTGTCAAATCTCGCAATCCTTGTGATTGTTACGACCCTTTGATACCGTGGCAAGTTTGTTTTCACGATGCCGAAGTCCATTTGAGCAATTCTCGCTAAATGAGCGAAAACAACAGAAAGCCTATGGCAACCGACACAACACTTGAGACGGCTCCTGCAGACGCACAAACCGATCGAATTCGAATTCGTGGAGCACGTGTCCACAATTTGAAGAACATCGATATCGATTTAGTTCGAAACAAATTCATCGTGATCACCGGGCCAAGCGGATCCGGGAAAAGCTCTCTGGCGTTCGACACGTTGTATGCGGAAGGCCAGCGTCAATACGTGGAAAGTCTTTCCATCTACGCTCGGCAGTACATCGAGCAAATGCAGCGTCCCGACGTCGATCTGATCGATGGCCTGCCGCCGACGATCTGCATCGATCAACACGTAAAGCAAACCAATCGACGCAGTACGGTCGCCACCATCACAGAAATCTACGACTATCTTCGCTTGCTGATGGCTCGGCTGGGAACGCCATCGTGCTTCAAGTGCGGCAGTGAAATCAGACAACAGAACCCGGAACAGATCCAAGCGAGGCTGATGGACCTGCCGGAAGGCTCGAAAGTCATGATCATGGCTCCGATGGTCCGCGGCCGAAAGGGATCGCATCGTGAAGTGTTCGCGAAAATTCGCAAGGCGGGTTTCGTACGAGCTCGAGTCGACGGTGCGGTGTACGACTTGGACAACGTGCCGGAATTGGGCACTCGCAAAAATCACAACATTGATGCTGTTATCGATCGCGTCATCATTCGTGACGGCGTGCGTTCGCGCGTTGGCGAGTCAATCCGTTTAGCGATTCATCACGGCGAAGGCCTGATGATGATTTGCTACCTGACGCCGGAAATGCACGAGACCAATGCAAACAAATGGGCGAACGATCTTTTCAGTACTCGATACGCTTGCCCCGATTGCAACGTCAGCTACGAAGAGCTGGAAACTCGAACGTTCAGTTTCAACAGTCCCTACGGCGCATGCCCCGTTTGCGAAGGACTGGGACAAGTTGAAGAATTTGATCCAGAATTGCTCATTCCCAACCGCGAGTTATCGCTCGCTGACGGTGCGGTTTTGCCATGGAAGAAACCCACGGCGGCGCTATTGAAGAGATCTCAAGCAGGCGTCAAACCTTTCTTTAAGGAGTCCGGCGTCGATTGGGAAACACCTCTTTCAGCATTGACAGAGGAACAATTTGCAACGTTTCTCAACGGTGACGATCGAGATTTCGTTGGCCTTATCATGCTGATGGAGAAAGAACTAGCGACTTCCACCAGCCAGGCACGGCAATCGACATTGAACGAATTTCGTGCTGTCCTCGAATGCCGAGCGTGCGAAGGATCACGCTTGCGACCGGAGGCTCGCAATGTGCGTTTCCGCGACAAAGGAATCCACGAGATCACGGCACTTAGCATTGATGCGGCGAGTGATTTTTTTGGCTCGATTGCACTAGATGAAACCGAGCTCCAAATCGGGACTCCGCTGATCGACGAAATTCAAAAGCGAATCGAGTTTCTCCGAAAAGTTGGGCTCAGTTATCTCACGCTTGATCGACCTGCAGAAACGCTCAGCGGCGGCGAACTGCAGCGAGTGCGTTTGGCGACCAGCATCGGATCGGGACTGGTTGGTGTGTGCTACATTCTGGACGAGCCATCGATCGGACTGCATCCTCGCGACAATCAGCGTCTGATCGATTCGCTGCGAGAACTCCAGCAACAAGGCAACACGGTGCTGGTCGTTGAACACGACGAGGCGATGATGCGGCAAGCAGATTGGCTGATTGATATCGGGCCGCAAGCTGGCGAAGCGGGCGGCAACGTCGTTTCGCTCGGCCTTCCGGACGATGTCGCACATGACATAAACTCTCCAACCGGCCGTTTTCTGTCCGGAGCCGACGTGATTCCGAGCGCTCAGAATCGACGCCGAATCACCAAAAAACGCTCGATCGAACTCGATGGCGCCACCGCCAACAATTTAAAAAACGTCAGTGTCCGGTTTCCGCTTGGCGCTCTGGTTTGCGTGACAGGTGTCAGCGGATCGGGCAAGAGTACGCTGGTCAACGAAACATTTGCTCCGGCGTTAATGCGGCGTCTGGGAACTTCTAATCGAAAAGCGGGCGAACACACCGGCCTGCGTGGTGTCAGTCAGATTGACAAAGTCGTTCAGATCGATCAGTCGCCGATCGGTCGAACCGGGCGAAGCAACCCAGCAACGTTTACCGGCCTGTTTGATGAAATCCGCAAAGTCTTCGCGGGCACTCGCGAATCAAAGCAACGTGGCTACGGCGTCGGACGATTCAGCTTCAACGTTAAGGGCGGTCGCTGTGAACACTGTCAAGGACACGGCATTCAGAAAATTGAAATGAGTTTCTTGCCAGATATACACGTGCCTTGCGAAGAATGTCACGGGGCTCGATTTAACATGCAAACGTTGCGAGTCAAATACAAAGGGCACTCGATTGCGGACGTGTTAGACATGCGAGTCGACGAAGCGGTAGGCTTCTTCGAAAACTTTTCAAACGTGTCTAGGCTGTTGGAAACATTGCAGGACGTCGGACTTGGCTATCTGCCGCTGGGGCAAGCGTCCACGACCCTGTCGGGCGGCGAAGCGCAACGGATCAAACTCGCGACCGAGCTATCTCGCGTGGATACCGGCAAGACTCTTTATCTGCTGGACGAACCGACCACCGGTTTGCATTTCGTGGATATCCAACGTCTGCTGAACGTGCTCAATCGATTGGTTGATAAAGGAAACACAGTTGTGGTGATCGAGCACAATCTGGACGTCATCAAATCGGCCGATTGGATCATTGACCTGGGGCCAGACGGCGGCCAAGCAGGAGGCACGATCGTTGCCGAAGGCACGCCCGAAGAGGTTGCACAGGTCGCCCACAGCCACACTGGACAAGCACTACGAGAAGTTCTGCGATGAACGGAACGCGAGCCGACGATTCGTCCGACCACGCCGCGAACAATCGCACCGAAAGCGGCCAGCTTGGCACGGCTATCTTTGACGCGTCTAATCTGAACAAGATCTACGACATGGGCGACGTGAAAGTCCATGCGCTGCGAGGCATCGACCTAAAACTCTACGCAAGCGAGTTCGTCGTTCTGCTCGGACCTTCGGGCAGCGGAAAGTCGACGCTGCTCAATATTCTTGGCG
>JAGQPC010000228.1 GCA_020426925.1 Planctomycetales bacterium
CCCGTCGCGATGACACAGACCCCCAGAGATGAGACAGGCCGAATCACGTTGCTTGTCGGCCAAATGGGGCCAATCCAAAACGAAGCAGATAGCCTGGTTGCGTTTTACTCGCTCGATGGCAAGCCACTGCTTCATTTGAAGACCGGCCTGTACGACATCATCTCGCTTCAATACGGCCCGAAAAAACTGCCATACGAAAAATCGCACTTGTACGCACTCGATTATTCCTGGGCCAATCCTGACGAAGGAAAGCTCGTGCGGCTGGTCGCCGAACTGGATGACAATGGAAAGCAAACGGTGACGGCAGTGAAATTGGCGTCGTTGGTTTATCCAACTTCGATGGCGTTTGGAAACGAAGATCAGCTCTACGTCACACTGCTATCGACCAAAGACGGAGCGGACGAACCGAACGGGTCGCTGATCAAGTTTGTCGAGCCCAACTTGTAATGCTTACTGTCGGTACGACTGGATCAATCGTTCCAACCAGACTCTTAAACGTTAGTCGCCACCGTGGAGTCATGTTCAAACAAGTGACAAGTAAGCGTCACGACATTAATCTGAAATCTTGGTTTCTCCGTGTGAAGCAGCCCCAAGGCTGGACTCCAACAAGCAGCAATTAACCGAAGTCCATCAGAAACAAATATGACAGACGATCAAGATCCAAACAAAACGCCAGCGGACGAACAAAACGGCGGCGAACAGACTTCCGAATCGACGCAATCGAACGGCGACGAGAAGCCGAAAAAGCCTCGAATCGAACTCGGTCCGCCCGTGTTTGGGAAATTCCGGCTATTCATTGTCGTCATTCCGTTCATTGTGTACCTGGCTCTGAATTCGCTCGGTTCCCAGATTAACGTTTACCGTGAGAAGATTCTTAAGGGCGAAATTCATTCTCACCCAGATAACGACAACCGCTTGGACACGATCTCACTGGAAGACGCCATCGCGAAACAGATGGAAGAGGACCCGGACGAGACCTTCCTGCTGGGAATGTTCAAACTGGTTGAGAACCCGTATCCGTACACCTATTCGTTTGCATTGGCGGTCACGCTTGCCTGCATGCTTCCGTTTTGCTGGGGCTATTTTAAGCTTCCGTTTCGGTTGAGTATCTGGGGATTCCTGTGCGGCGCGATAGGAATTGTCGTTTGGGTCGGTTTGGTTTGGCTCGACCATAAGACGTTTAACCTTGCGTCCTATACACCCGAGCGTGAGGCGTACAATCCATTCACTGAGTTCGGAGACAACAAGACTGGGTTCTATCAGTTTTTGGCAGTTCGATTGTTCGGTTTCGCTGTCATAGTTCCCATTATCGAAGAGTTCTTCATTCGCGGTTTTTTGATGCGGTACGTCGACGATCCCGATTGGGATCAAGTTCCGCTTCACGTTTGCCGCTTCGGCGGATTGATCTCGCCAACCGTTTACGGCCTGCTGACACATACGGCAGAGCCATTGGCGGCTATTGCATGGTTTTCGATGGTGACGTTTCTTTACCGCAAAACGAACAACATTTGGGACTGCGTCGTGGCGCATGCGGTCACCAACGGGTTGCTCGCATGGTACGTCATCCAGTACGAACAATGGTACCTTTGGTAATTCTCCTACACGGCAAATCCGCGCGGCCCTGTGCCATCAAGATTGAGTATGGTTTATCATTGCTTCGATCGATTGAACAAGCACCGGACCGCCTGAATGACGTATCTTGAGAATCTCACCATACGATTGGCGAACGCGGTCGCGGCGCTTCCTGAAGAAACGCGCCGCCGCCACGGTGATTTTGTTCTCTCGCGTCAACGCACCGATGGCGGTTTTGCTGGTCGCGAAGGTGACAGCGATCTGTACTACTCCAGCTTCGCGCTCCGCACTTTAGCTGTGCTTGGACTGCTAGACGGAGAAGTTGCCCAGCGCGCAGCCAGTTTCCTGCAAAGCAAACTCAACAGCCAGGAATCGATTGTCGATTTTCTGTCGCTTGTTTACGGCGTCAAACTGATCGAATCGGCTTCCGGATTGAATGTATTTGAAACTGCGAAATCGGATTGGGCTCATACGGTCGCACAGGCTTTGAACGAACTTCGTCGTGAAGACGGCGGATTCGCAAAAGGCCCGGCCGGTAAGGCAAGCAGCACCTACCACACATTTTTGGTGCTGCTGTGTTTGCAATTGATCGAACAACCCATCGCCGACGAAGACGCGATCGTGCGATTTATCATGTCTCAGGAAGCAGAAGACGGTGGCTTTCGAGAAATCCGCGTTAGCAAGCGAGCCGGGACGAATCCGACGGCCGCAGCGATCGGCGTGCTCCGGATTCTGGGAGCCGTTTCACCGAGTGTCCGAGAAGGGACGCTGGACTTTTTGTGTGAAATGCAAAACGACGAGGGCGGGATCCGAGCGAATAGCCGAATCCCCATTGCCGACGTTCTCAGCTCGTTTACGGGCTTATTGACTCTGATTGATTTGGACGCGGCGGACGAGATCGACCTTAACAGCCTGGCAAAATATGCAGCATCACTGGAACAATCGGATGGGGGGTATTTTGGAGCAGCATGGGATTCGGTCTGTGACGTGGAGTATACTTTCTACGGACTTGCAACGACTGCATTGGTTGCATTGCATTGCAACGTATCGCGTTGACGCGTTTTGGTCGTCGCCCTATAGTCCGCAAATCGTTAGGCCACCGTGGCTTAACCATCTGAATTCCATGCCGAGCGAAAGAAGCAAGACATGAGCGTTGGCGAAGGCACAACAAACGACCTGGGCACGATACGAGCGCGAGACTATCCCACCATTCGCCAGTTCACCGTCTTTCTAGAAAACCGTGTTGGCCAGTTGCTCGACGTCGTTAGGCGATTCGAAGGTAGCAAAGTTCGCATCGTCGCGATCTCGATTCACGATTCCACCGAATGTTCGTTCGTGCGATTTCTGCTAAGCCACCCGGAGCAAGGCCGAGAAATCCTAGAACGCGCTGGCCTAGCGTTAATCGAGACTGACCTGATCGGAGTGGAACTACCCGGCGGTCGCCAACCGCTGCTGCAAGTTTGCACAGCCTTGCTTCAAGCAGAAGTGAATATTGTCCAAGCGTACCCTCTGTTCATGCATCCCCACGACCGACCCGCCGTCGCTCTGATGGTGGACAACATCGAAATGGGCTTGGATACACTCGCTGCCAAGAAATTCAATCTGATCACTGAACGAGATCTCTCAGACGCGGACGAAATGGCGTAGATGCGATCCACACGCAGGCAGACAACGCCAGCGCCGACCGAGTGCCGCACTCCGTAGTGGAAGTTGCTAAACTTCCTTCCCCTCGCGGAGCTTTACGACGGATTGATCTTTGCTTCGGGATCTTTAGCAAGATCCACTACGGCTCCGTGGTAAGGGTTGCGAGCAAACGGTCAATTCAGCCAGCGTCATTGCCCCATGCCTTTTTGAGGCATTTCGTCTTTGTAATCAAAGACACGCCAGACGCCCTGCTCTTTCGCGAATTCGAGCGTCATGAACCTCGGCACATTCTGCGTGCCAAACGTTGCTGTTTTGTCTTCGACTCGTCCAACTGCGTTGAACTTCGCAACCGCCTTCGTGCCTGAAGGAGAGACAGTGACTGTGAGGTTCCGTTTGACCGAGATCGATTCAACTTTCACTCGACTCAAAATCGCGGTTGCCGCACTCTTCAGCTCCGCCGAGCTTCCCGAAATATGGCTGATGACGGAATTAACATCGTTGGCCTCCATGTCTTTTGCGATTTGCCGGATCGTCGCTCCAACTTTTTCCGACTCGGTCTCGACCAGCCGTTCGAGGGCAACGCCGCCAATCATCAGCAAAATGGCCAGGACCATTCCAGCCGCAAACTTTCGCTGACGTTTTTGAGTCCACAGGGCGAAACAAATCCCAAAAATCAAAACGCCCACGAACAAAATCGGTACCGGGTTTTCGAACACGTTGGTCATGGCAGGCCCCCTTTGCAGCGAATTCGAGAAGCAAGATCACTTCATTCACCATGATCGACCGGCCGCTTCCATGTCAAGCAAACTACGGCCCGATTGCGTAGGACTTGGGTGCGAACCCCGGTTCCTGATTGCAAAAAAGCCTGGCAATAAATATATCACCAGGCTTTTGCCGTTTTGATCTACAACGAAGAATCTGAAACGTTTGTCGCTCGGTCTATGCGTTGCCTATCTCTCGGATTCGACCAAGAATCTCACCTGCCAGTTCATCGAAGTCCAGATCCAATCCAGCCTCGATCTCAATCGTTCTTTGCTTGTTGAGGAATCGATAGGATACTTCGAGGTCGAACGAAGAATTGACAATCGCTGCAGACAACGTACCTTCAAAACTGAGTTCATCGATCATGAAGAGGTCGTCGTGCCGTTCAGCAATGAACGCTACAGCCTCTGCAGCGCCCGTCGTGGCTCCTTCTGCGATATTCAATGCGGCCTCAGCGACATTAAGAGCAGCGGTCTTAATTGCGAGTTCCGCACTTAGGCGAATCACGTTTGGATGAGCTTCCGGCCCGGCTGCGTCCAATGCCCAGCCCGCAGCGTGACGCAATCCAGTCAGAACGCCACTTGCAGCGGTCAATGAACCTTGAGCGGCGATTCGTGTGACCTGAATTCCGCGATACGTCGCATAACGAGCGACTTCGACTGCGCGCCGTTGAACATAGTTGTACCACGTGGCTGCCTTTCGAGAACGGACGGCAGATAGCCAACTCGAACGCGCCGACCTTTCCGATGTTTGCAGCGAGGATACTCGGCGGGCCAGTGAATCGACGGCGTCCTCTGCTTTCTGCAGGCCATCTTTGATCTTGTCGAATTCCTGCTGAGCGTCTCGAATCGCGTCGTTTCGTTCTTCCACAACCGAATTGAGTTCACGTTGAGCGGCATCAACAGCTGCTTGAGCCCTGTCAAAGTCTCTGCTGGCTTCATTCGCCCAATCACGGACGTCGCCGGCAACTTTTTCCTCCAGCGTATGACTTAGGTCATTGCGTACAACTGCGGTAAACGTCCAATAAGGAACACCTAAAGTGGACGATTCGAATCTGTAATCAACCATTCCCAGACCATCGACTTCGGTCGCGATCTGGTAGTGCATGTACCGAGCTCCGATGTTGATTTCCACCGAATGTGATGCACCAAACAACTCGACAGTGCCATTCACGATAAAGTAGTCGTCAACGCTCTGGGACATCAGTACGTCGATCTCAACTTCAGAAACGCGAAGTTCCCCCAAATTGATTTCGGCCGTCCAGGCACTCAGACGCATTTTTGGAAGTACGCCCGTTCGGTCAAGCAAGCCATCAACTTTGCCGAGCAGTCTTCCGTTGAGGTAAAGCTCACCTCGAATGCCAATTCCATCTTCAATTCCAAGTTCCGCGTCACCGCCCATCGGAGCGATGTTCACCATTAGGTTTCTGAATTCGATTTCGGGCAGATTGCTCGTGTCGACGGAAAGACTTGAAACTCCTGACATTTGATTTGCGAATTGCAGCAATTCAATGCTCGACAAAGAACTGAGCTCACCCCTGAGCGCGACTTTCATTGGTGTTCCAGTCGCCATGCTGAGTTCCACTTTGCCGGCGATCATGACGTCTCGATTGCCGATTGTCATGGAAGCGGACACGCCCAATCCGACGGTTGGCACCGCAGCGGTTGGATCCGTCGACTTCGCTCCTGCCTCGGCTGGAGATTTGACGGTGTCGATGTCTAGCAACAAGACAACTTCATGCAAATCCAAACCGGTGACGCCAAAAGCATCGTTCATTTGCGACGCGACGGCCGACAGCCGCAACTCAGAACCAGTAGGAGTTTCAGCAAACCCAACTCGTCCCGTTAAGATGGTTGGAACGCCATCGCCGTCATCGACAATGAGATCCAAACCGGCGTACACATAGTCCTGGTCGGTGCCAGGTGATTGCCATGCCAGATATGCGTCGCCAGTCGTCATGTTGCCGGGCAGGCCTTCGATATTGATCTCCGGTAGTGTTGCCCGCAGCAACATGTCTTCTCGGAACCGGCTCCAAAAGTTGCCGTCCTTGTTCGCTTGCTTGAATTCCTCGACGGAATCAGAACTGAAGTCGCGAAGAATCACGCCTTCTAATTCAATGGAGGGCACATCAACGCCGAGCAAGTCGAGGATTTCCGACGGAGCAGAACCTTCGGTTAGCGTCGCTCGCGATAGGAGATTAACGCCACGCTCCAATCGAACGGTGAAATCTTCTGAATCATAAAGGCGGCTGTAGAATTCTCGCGGGCCGTCGGCCATGTCCGCAGCGTCGATCTGCAGCTGCGCGGGAGAAAACACAAACAGCGGCGACTGCAATTCGATTGGAGAGGAAATCGGCAAATCACTCGGTAGCAACTCGCCCAATCGACTTTCGACAGCCAAGACCCAATCGCCAGTTTGAGGAACGAACTGCAACAGGACCGGAGCGTCTGTATTTCCAAATTGCGTTGTTCCCGTCACCGAACCATCGGAAGAAAACGTGGGAGCCGCAATTGTGATGCCGGCAAACGTGGCTAGTTGGTCGAATTGGTCCAGCACAATCTCGCCGCCCGCGACGGCCATTGCCTTCATGGCATTTACCGTAGCCGTTGCACTGCTAAAATCCCGACTAGTCGACCGCGACTCTGATGAAGTGAGCGAACCAGATTCCAGCGAAGAAGACTCGGGAATCACCTCAGCGGTGAGGTCTGTTTCAGTCACGAGTGGATCCGAAACGGCGAAACTAACGTCACTAGCCATCAGTTGCCGCGACTCGAGCGATTCGAAGTTTTGGCCACGGCGAACGGAAATACGATTCTTGTGCGATTTGCGTGTGCGGAAAGTCTTCATGGCTGGACCTTTCTGAAACAGTTGCTGTTGAAGTTGGTGGCAGTTATGGCCGACATTCAACAAGCCGTAAGACAGATCCAAGACCCGTAAGAAAATCTCAAAGAATTGGTAGTCGCCGCGCAGAATGACATGTAAGATGTTTGCTGGCATCGACTTAGGACACGCCGTCGAATCGCACAATTCATGAATAGCGACCACAATAGCGAAGTAACATCGGTACTTCATAAGATTTCCGCCGGAGTCGACGGGGCTCACGATCAGCTGTTCGAACTGGTATTTCAAGACATGCGTGCGATGGCCAATCGGATGATGAGCCAACAGCCAGCCGACCACACTCTGCAACCAACCGCCATCGTAAACGAAGCCGCGATGCGTCTGCTGAGCGACCAAGACCTTGGCAAGAATGCCAGCCGCCGACTCTTTTTCTGGACAGCTGCTCGAGCAATGCGGCGAGTTCTCGTAGACCACGCTCGCAAGCGATCAGCGCTGAGGCGCGGCGGCTCACAAAAGCCGGTCGCGCTTGATGTAACGATCGAATTCATCGAATCGTCGAGTGGCATTGATTTGATCGATTTAGATGAAGCTCTAAACGAGCTGCGCGACACCAACGAACGGCATGCGGAAATCGTCACGCTGCGGTTCTTTGGCGGACTGGAATTGAAAGAAATCGCCAACCAGCTAAACGTATCGTTGTCCACAGTCGAAAAAGACTGGCGGCTAGCTCGGATTCGGTTGAGGCGACGGTTGCAATAAGGCGAAACGATGAACTCAGATCTGTGGAATCGCGCCAGTGAAGTTTTCTCGGAAGCCATCGAACTCTCTTCCGCTGAACGAAACGAATTCGTACAGCAACGCTGCGGTGATGACGTCGAATTGCTCGCTGAAGTGGAATCGATGCTGGCCGAAGACGAACAGGCCACCGAAGCCAACTTTCTCACTCCTGCAATTGCCGACGTATCAAAAGGGAGGCCGCAAGCAGACACACCAGAAGATTCGATGATCGGTCAAGTGATTGGGCCCTATCGAATTGACCGACTCATTGGTCATGGTGGAATGGGCAACGTCTACCTCGCAGTGCGGTCGGCGGATTTTGCATCTAAGGTTGCAATCAAGTTGATCCGGCACGGTTTGAACACGCAATCTATCGTGTCCCGATTTCAAAATGAAATTCAAGTTCAAGCAGCGCTTGGGCAGCACCCAAACATCGCTGCGATTGTCGATGCTGGGCAAACTGAAAATGGGCTACCGTATTTTGTGATGGAGTACGTCGATGGAAAGCGGATCGACGAATACTGCGATTCGAATCGGTTGAGCACTGCTCAGCGACTTTCTCTGTTTGGCGCAGTCTGCCCGACAATCCAATTCGCCCACCAAAACGCCGTAATCCACCGAGATCTAAAACCCAGTAATATTCTCGTCACGGCTGACGGTCGCCCAGTGCTGATTGACTTTGGCATTGCGAAACTGTTGGATTCGCCCGACGGTCACGGCGAGGTTGAGTTGACTCAAACGGAAGGGCGGGCGTTTACTCCGGGGTATGCAAGCCCCGAACAAGTAAGCGGCAAACCACTGACGACGGCAAGTGATGTTTATTCACTCGGAGTTGTGCTTTACGAGGTTCTGACAGGCCACAAACCGTACAAGCTAGATCGATCGAGCGTCAGCGATATGGTCGATATTGTGCTGAAGCAGAATCCGCCGCGGCCGAGTGAAGTCGTGCTGCGGTCGGATACGGTCTCGGATCGAAGTGGTGACACCAAAGAAATATCCCCCGTAGAAATCTGTAAATCGCGAGACACTTCGATTCGCCGACTCCAACAGCAGTTGCACGGCGATCTAGATCAAGTTGTACTCAAGGCGTTGCACAAAGATCCCGCTCGACGTTATCCGACAATTCAAGCGTTCGAAGCCGATCTGCAAAACATCGTCTCGGGCCATCCGGTGTCAGCTCGACCTGACTCCATAGCCTACCGCACGAAAAAGTTCATTCAGAGAAACAAGATCCCGGTCGCCATTGCGACGATGTTGGCAGTAAGTTTGGTCGCTGGAACTATTGGAACAGTCGTCGGGCTCGTTCGAGCAAACACCGAGTGGCAACGTGCAGAAGCAAACGCGAAGGCGGCGAAAGAACAAGAACAGATCGCGTCGCGCAAGGCCAGAGACGCGCAAAAAGTCGTTCGAGACTTTTACACCAACGTGAGCGAAGATCAGCTGTTTGATCGCCCCTCCCTGCAACCTCTACGACAAGAATTCCTCGACGAAGCGTTAGCGTTCTATCGAAGTGCCTACGAAGAAAATCCTGACGATCGGCAGGTTGAACACGAACTTGGCGATATGCTCGTTCGCGTCGCAATCGCAAGAGAGTCCACAGGTGACATCA